>NZ_CAXTBY010000066.1:0-17783 GCF_964242245.1 uncultured Methylobacterium sp.
TCAACCCGGCGGTCGCGGCGCTGCCGGGGCTCGCGATCTTCATCGTCTCGATCTCCTTCAACCTGTTCTCGGACGGCCTGCGGAGCGCCATGGAGATCCGCCAGTGACCAGGCGGTGCACGGGCGGAGGCTGGATCGAGCGCGGGTCCCTTCTCCCAGGGGGAGAAGGACAGGATGAGGGGCGTAGCTTCTCCGGAGAGGTCACGCCCCTCACCCCAACCCTCTCCCTCGGGGAGAGGGAGCAACGGACCGCATCCGGCGGAACGCCTTCACGGCAGCAAAGGCCACGGGCATGAGTCTCATCGTCCAGCCGGCCGACGCCAACGCCCCGCGGATGCGCGACCGCGGCGGGCCGGGCCAGCCGCTCCTGTCGGTGTCGGGCCTCGTCAAGCACTTCCCCGTGCGCAAGGGCGTCGGGGCCAAGAAGTCCGTCGTGCGCGCCGTCGACGGCGTCGACTTCACGGCGATGAAGGGCGAGACGCTCGGCATCGTCGGCGAATCCGGCTGCGGCAAGTCGACGACGGCCAAGCTCCTGATGGGGCTGATCACGCGCGACCACGGCGAGATGCTGTTCGACGGCGAGCCGGTCGGCTCGCGCGCCCTGCCGTGGCGCGCCTACCGGCGCCAAGTGCAGATGGTGTTCCAGGACTCTTACGCCTCCCTCAACCCGCGCATGACGGTGGAGGCCTCGATCAGCTTCGGGCCGAAGGTCAACGGGATCGGGAGCCGCGCGGCGGTGGAGCGGGCGCGCAGCCTGCTTGCCCGCGTCGGCCTGGAGCCGAAGCGCTTCGCGGGCCGCTACCCGCACGAGCTGTCGGGCGGCCAGCGCCAGCGGGTCAACATCGCCCGCGCGCTGGCGCTGGAACCGCGCCTGATCCTGCTGGACGAGGCGGTCTCGGCGCTCGACAAGTCGGTGGAGGCGCAGGTGCTCAACCTGCTCCTCGACCTCAAGGCCGAGTTCGGGCTGACCTACCTGTTCATCAGCCACGACCTCAACGTGGTGCGCTTCATCTGCGACCGGGTGATGGTGATGTATCTCGGCCGCGTCTCGGAGCTCGGCCCCTCGGACACGGTGCTGGCGGAACCCGCCCACCCCTACACCCAGGCGCTGCTCGCCTCGATGCCCTCCCTCGATCCCGACAACCGCACGGAGGCCGCGCTGCTCACCGGCGACCCGCCAAACCCGATCGACCCGCCCGACGGCTGCCGCTTCCATCCCCGCTGCCGCTTGGCCGAGCCGGTCTGCTCGCAGGTGACGCCGCCGCTCGATCTCGTGGCGCCGCTGCATCAGGCCGCGTGCCTCGCCCGCCAGCCCGGCTCCGGCCATTCCCTTGCCGCGGCCCGGCAGGCGGCGGCATGAGCGCGGGCACCGCACCGGCGGTCGAGCTCCGCGACCTCAAGGTCGGCTTCGGCAAGGTCGAGGTGGTCGACGGCGTCGACCTGCGCCTGGAGCGCGGTCAGGCGATGGCGCTGATCGGCGAATCGGGCTCGGGCAAGAGCGTGACCCTGCGCGCGATCCTGCGCCTCTTTCCGGAAGGCCGCAGCCGGACGCGGGGCGGGATCGCGGTGGCGGGGCGCGACGTGCTGGCGCTGTCCCGGCGCGAGCTGGCCGATTTCCGCGGCCACATCGCCGCGATGATCTTCCAGGAGCCGCTGCTCGCCTTCGACCCGGTCTACACCGTCGGCCGGCAGATCACCGAGGCCGTGCGGCGGCACGAGAAGATCGACGCGGCCGGCGCGCGGCAGCGCGCGCTGGAGCTGTTCGAGCGCGTGCGCATCCCGAGCCCGGAACGGCGCCTCGACGCCTACCCGCACGAGATGTCCGGCGGCATGCGCCAGCGGGCGATGATCGCGCTCGCCTTGGCCTGCCGACCGCAGGTGCTCTTGGCCGACGAGCCGACCACGGCGCTGGACGCCACGGTGCAGATCCAGATTCTCCTGCTGCTGCGCGAGTTGCAGCGCGACCTCGGGCTGTCGATCATCCTCGTGACGCACGACCTCGGCGCCGCGGTCGAGGTCGCCGACCGGATCTCGGTGATGTATGCCGGCCGCATCGTCGAGACCGGCACGGCGCATCAGGTGGTGCTCGATCCCCACCACCCCTACACGATCGGCCTGCTGCGCAGCCGGGCGGAGGGGGCGCTGGCCAAGGGTGCGCGCCTCCAGACCATCCCGGGGAGCCCACCGGACCTCGCCAACCGCCCGCCGGGCTGCCCCTTCGCCCCCCGCTGCTTCCTCGCCGAGGACAGGTGTCGCGAGACCCCGCCCTCGGTCGCCGTCGGCGACGGGCATCTGGCCGCCTGCTGGCGCACGGACGAAGCCTCGGCCGCGTTCCGCGCCGGGCCGCAGCCGGCCCGGCCGGCGCGGGAGGCCGTGCCGGCCTGAGGCGGTCGCGCCGGATGGACGGCCGCACGCGCACGCCGATAGACTCTCTTCCGAGGGGAGGGCGGCCGCGTTGAGCGAATACCAGTACTACGACTTCCTCGCGGTCGACCGGCCGCTGGGCGAGGCGGATCGGCAGGCGCTGCGGGCGCTGTCGACCCGGGCCCGGATCACCGCAACGCGCTTCACGAACCACTACGAGTGGGGGAACTTCAAGGGCGATCCGGCCAAGCTGGTGCGGACGTGGTTCGACCTGCACCTGTACGCCGCGAACTGGGGCACGCGGCGCCTGATGCTGCGCCTGCCTCGGCGGCTCGTGGACAAGCGCCGCCTCGACGCGATGCTGCGGCCGGTCGAGGACGCCACGCTCACCGTCTCGGGCGACGACCTGATCCTCGACATCGTCCGTGAGGCGGAGGACGACGCGTTCGGGGGCTGGACCGAGGCGGACGACGAGGGCGGCGACGACACCCTCGGAACCCTCGTGCCCCTGCGGGCCGACGTGCTCGCGGGCGACCTGCGGCTGTTCTACCTCCTGTGGCTGATCGCAGTCGAGGCCGGCACCCTGCCGCCCGATACGCCGGAGCCGCTGCCGGGCCTCGGGCCGCTCAACGGCCCGCTCGCGGCGTTGGCCGCGTTCCTGCGCCTCGATTCCGACCTCGTCGCGGCGGCCGCCGAGCGGACCGGGGCCGCACCGGGCGATCCGCCCTCAGCGGAGGCCGCGCGGGCGGTGATCGCGGCGATGCCCGAGCGCGACCGGATCGCGATGCTGGTGCGGGTGTCCGCGGGCGATCCGCACGCGGCGGCCGAAGTGCGGGCGCGGGTGCTGGCCGCCGCCGGCCCGGCCGAGGCGCCCGCCGCGCCGCGCACGGCCGGCGACCTGCTCAGCCGCGCGCAGGCGCAGCGCCTCGCCCGGCAGCGCCGGGAGGCCGAGCGCGCCGAGGCCGAGGGGCGGCGGCAGGCGCAGGCCGCGGAGACCGCGCGCCGCGTCCGGATCGACGCGACCCGGCGCCGGGGGGAGGGCGCGTGGCGCGCGGTGGAGAGCGAGGCCGGGCGCCGCAACGCCTCCGGCTACGACCGCGCGGCGGCGCTCCTCGCGGACCTGCGGGTGATCGCGGAGGAGGGCGGCACGCTGGCGGACTTTTCGCAGCGTCTGGCCGACATCCGCGCCCGGCACGCGCGCAAGGACCGCTTCCTCGAACGCCTGGGCGGGCTCGGGTGAAGGGAAGGGCGAGTCGGGTTCGGCGAGAAAGGCCGGCAAGCAGCGCCGAGCGGCTCCCTCTCCCAGGGGGAGAGGGCTGGGGTGAGGGGCGTGCGTCATCCGGAGCGGTCACGCCCCTCATCCTGTCCTTCTCCCTCTGGGAGAAGGAACCCGCGCATCCTCCGGATTCCTCACTGCGATCGTATGACGGGCGAGTGCGCAAAGATCCGCCGGGGCGCGAGCCGCACCCCGGCGCCCGGAACACCGCTACTGCAGCATCCCCATCATGCCGGCGATCGAGGGGCCGCCGAAGCGTTCGCTCATGCCGCCGATGCGCTGCATCCAGTAGGCCGCCTGGGCCATCTGCGAGCCGCTGCCGTATCCGTTGCGGCGGCGGGCCGCGTGGCGCGGGCGGTCGCGGTAGACCACGACGGTCCGGGTCACGACGCGCACGCGGCCGACTTGCCGGACGGAGACGCGGGCCGCGGGTGCGGCGGCCGCCCGACGGACGGTCGGACGCTCGTCCCGGCGTGCCGCCAGCCGCGCGGCCGGCCGGGCCGGCGCCCGCTCGACGATGGTCCGCGGCGCGGCTGGGCGGGCCTCGGCCTGCCGCACCGCCGGCGAAGCCTCGTCCATCGCCGTGCGGCAGGCGGGGCTGAGGCGTGACCGCTCGGCGCGCAGGCAGGCGGTGATCGCGCCGACATCGGGGATGTGGGACGCGCACAGGCGAAAGGCGTCGGGGGAGCATGCGGCGCGCTGGGCCGCGGTGCCCTGCGCGAGCACCGGCGTGGCGAGCGCCCACAGCGACAGGGCTGCGAGGACGGGTTTGATCGTCATGGTCGTGTTCCTTTTCAAAGCGCGAGGGGTCGACGACGGGAACCTCCCGTCCGGCCAAGATTTGCTTGATCCCGGACCCGGCCGGACGCGGTGTGACGGCGCACGCGATGCAGTTTTCATGCGCACGAACGCATGATGATAGTGTCTTTGATTGTCGAAGCGATCGGCGAGGTCGGATCGAAAACAATCATCGCCCGCCGAGTGGATCGGTGCCGGGCGGCGACGCGTCACGTCCGGGCGGACGCCGCCCGCAGAACCTCCGCCATGCGCAGCACGGCCGGCGCGATGGCCCGCTCGGGGACGGCGGCGTAGCCGAGCAGCAGTCCCGGCGCGGCCGCTCCGGGATCGGCGTGATAGGCCGAGAGCGCCACCGTCGCGATGCCGGCCTCGGCGCAGGCGCGGGCGGCGGCGACGTCGTCGAGGCCGGCGGGCCAGGCGGGGCCGGGGCGGGCGACGAGGTGCATCCCGCCCTCCTGGGCCTCCACCTCCAGCAGGCCGGCGGCGTGGGCGCGGGCGGCCGCGACGAGGGCGGCCTGCCGCTCGGCGTAGAGCGTCCGCGTCCGGCGCAGGCGGCGGCCGAGATGGCCCTCGTCGATGAAGCGGGCGAGCGCCCCCTGGCCGAGGCCGGAGGATGCCGGCCCCGCCGCGACGAGGGCGCGACGCACCGCACCGGCGAGCCCGCGCGGCAGCACGAGGTAGCTCAGTTGCAGGGCCGGCAAAAGCACCTTGGAGAAGCTGCCGGCGTAGATCACCCGGCCGCCGCGGTCGAGGGCCCGGAGGGGCGCGAGCGGCCGGCCGGCGTAGCGGTACTCGCCGCCGTAATCGTCCTCGACGATCCAGGCGCCGGTGCCCTCCGCCCAGGCCAGCAGCGCCAGCCGGTTTTCCAGGCTCATGGCATGGCCCAGGGGATAGTGGTGGGCCGGCGTTACCACCGCGAGCCGCGCGTCGGGGACGCGGGCGAGCGCCCGCCCGACCGCGAGGCCGCCGGGCCCGACCGGCACCGGCACGGGCCTGATCCCGGCCTCGGCCAGCGCCAGCGCGATGCCGGGGAACCCCGGGTCCTCGACGAGCGCCGCCTCGCCCGGATCGAGGAGGAGCTGCGCCATCAGGCGCAGGCTCTGGCGGATGCCGGCCGTCACGATCACGTCGTCGGCCTCGCAAGCCACGCCGCGGGTGGCCGAGAGGTAGGCGGCGGTGGCGCGGCGCAGGCGCGGGTCGCCCAGCGGATGCGACGGCGGCGCTCCGTGGCGCCACTCGGCCTGGAGCAGGCGGGCGAAGACCGCGAACGGGAAGCCGTCGAGCGCGGGCCGGCCCAGGGCGAAGGCGTCGGGGTCGGTCGGGGCCGCGCGGTCGACGCGCCGCGGCGGCGCCGTCAGGGCCATGCCTCGCCGCGACAGCACCGACGGAGCCGGGATGGGGTCAGCGCTCGGCAGGCCCGGGGGCGCGAACACGTCGTCGGGCAGGGTGGCCGCCACGCGGGTGCCGGAGCCTGCCTGCGCCGTCAGGTAGCCCTCCGCGGCGAGCTGCTCCAGGGCGGCGAGCACGGTGCCGCGGGCGCAGCCGAGATCCTCGGCGAGCACCCGCGAGGCGGGCAACCGCGCCCCGCGCGCGATCCGCCGCGCCAGGATCGCGGCACGCAAGGCATCGCCGATCCGCGCGTGCAGGGGGAGTCGCGCGTCGGGATCGAGGGCGAGCACCAGGGGCAGCGCGCCGTCGGTTCGCGGCTTCGGCACGAAGTGGTCCAATTGCCTGTCGAGAATTGGATCTTTCGTATGAGCCGCCTATCCGTCAAGCCCGGCGCGACACCAGCCGAGGACGCCGCCATGTACCAGCCGCCGCACTTCAGGGAGGACGACCTCGGGGCGCAGCACGCCCTGATCCGCACCCATCCCCTCGGGCTGCTGATCACGGCGGGGCCGGGCGGCCTGATGGCGAACCCGATTCCGTTCCTGATCGATCCCGAAGCGTCGGAGCGGGGAACGCTGCGCGCGCACCTGGCCCGCGCCAACCCGCAATGGCGGGAGCTGGAGGCCGTCGAGGACTGCCTCGTGGTGTTCCAGGGGCCGCAGGCCTACGTCACCCCTTCGTGGTACGCGACCAAGCGCGAGACCGGCAAGGTGGTGCCGACCTGGAACTACGTCACCGTCCATGCCTGGGGCCGCCCGCGGGTGATCGCGGATTCGGCTTGGCTGCGCCGTCAGATCGCCGACCTGACGGACCTGCGCGAGGCCGCGCGGGCCGAGCCGTGGGCGGTCGCGGATGCGCCCGAACCGTTCACGGCCGCGCAGGTGAAGGGCATCGTCGGGCTCGAGATCCCGGTCGGGCGGAGCGCCGGCAAGTGGAAGGTCAGCCAGAACCGGCCGGAAGCCGACCGCGCCGGCGTGATCGCCGGGTTGCGGGACTTGGGCGGCGCCGACGACGCGATGGCGGCGCTCGTGCACGCGCGGAGCATCGACCGATGAACCCGAGACGCAACGACTTCGATCAGCCGGTCGGCCCGGCCGTGCCGGACTGGAGCCCGCGTCCGTTGCCGCCACGCGCACCGATGCAGGGGCGGACCTGCCGGGTCGAGCCCCTCGACGCGGCCCGCCACGCCGCCGACCTGTTCGCGACGTTCACGGCAGAACCCGACCGGCGAAGCTGGACCTACCTGCCCGGCATCCCGCCGGAGAGCGAGGCGGCCTACCGGGCCGAGTTGGAGCGGATGCAGGCGGGCGCCGACCCGCTGTTCCACGCGATCGTCGATGGTGGGAGCGGGCGCGCGGTGGGCCTTGCGTCGTACCTGCGCCTCGATCCCGCCAACGGCGTGATCGAGGTCGGCCACCTGCATTTCGGCCCGGCGCTGGCGCAGCGGCCGGCCGCCACCGAGGCGATGGCCCTGATGATGGCCCGCGCCTTCGACCTCGGCTACCGCCGCTACGAGTGGAAGTGCGACAGCCTCAACGCGCCCTCGCGGGCCGCGGCGCTCCGCTACGGTTTCACCTTCGAGGGCATCTTCCGCAACGCCGTCGTGACCAAGGGCCGCTCGCGCGACACCGCGTGGTTCTCGGTGACCGACGCCGAGTGGCCGCGGGTGCGGGCGGCGTTCGCGGGTTGGCTCGACCCGGACAACTTCTCCGCGGACGGGCGGCAGCGGCGGCCACTTGCGGACTTCCGCGAGGCGTGACGCCCGCCGGACGCTTGCGCGATCGGATGGGGCGCAGCCCGACGGCCTCGATGTCCCCGAAGCCGTCCGCGTCGGGCGCGTGTTCCCTCTCAACACTCGGGCTTGTGGACCCACGCAAGTCGGATGCGGTCGGCGGCCGGAGGAACCGCGGGTCCCCACACCCTTAGCGGGGAGGGAGCCCGCGTCGCGCTTCATGCGATTCCTCTCCGGCACCAGAGCAGTTGGGGTGCGCATCTGCGCCCAAACGGGACAGGACGTGACGCGGCAACACCCGGTGCCAAGCAGATGTCATCCTTACCCCCGCGCCGCCGCGACGAAGGCGGCGATGCGCGCCGGGTCCTTCACCCCCGGCGCGGATTCGACCCCCGACGAGACGTCGACGGCCTCGGCACCCGTGCGAGCGAGCGCGAGGCCGACGCCGTCCGCGTCGAGGCCGCCGGACAGCATCCAGCCGGCGGGCAGGTCGGCACCGGCGAGCAGGTCCCAATCGAAGGCGCGGCCGTTGCCGCCCGGGAGATCGGCACCGGGGGGCGGCTTGGCGTCGAGCAGCAGGCGGTCGGCGATTCCGGAATAGGCCGCGATCCGGCGAAGGTCGACCGGGCCTGCGATGCCGAGCGCCTTCATCACCGGGCGGCCCGTGGCCGCACGGATCGCGGCGACGCGCGCAGGAGCCTCGGCGCCGTGCAACTGGATCAGGTCCGGGTCGATCGCCTCGATCGCCGCGGCGACCTCCGCATCGTCCGGATCGACCAGCAGAACCACCCGCTCCGCCCGGCCGCGCGCCTGCTGCGAGAGCGCGCGGGCGGTGCCGAGATCGACGTGGCGCGGGCTCCTGGGAAACCGAACGAGGCCCACCCAGTCGGCGCCGGCCTCCAGCGCGACCGCCATGGTTTCCGGCGTGCTCAAGCCGCAGATCTTGACCCGCGTCGACAGGATCGGCAACCAACCCCCGGGAGACATCAGCGGGGGACGGGGAGCGCCGTGCGGTTCGGCATCGCCCCCGGCGTGCCCGGCTCGGGCGGAGCGTAGGCCTTCAGCCGGGCGGTCTCGCCCTCCAGGCGGCGGATCTCGCGGCCGCGGTGGCGCACCTGCCGCCGGGCCCGGCCCTGCCCGAGCCACGCGAAGATGCCGCCGACGACGATGCCCAGCGCCACGGCACCGAACAGGATGGCGTAGAGGGGCAGCGTCAGGCTGAAGACCGGCGTCTCGGGCGAGAACGGATCGAGGGACAGGCGCACGGGATCGCGGTTGGCAACCGCCAGCAGGATCACGGCGATCGTGACCGGCAGCAGCACCAGACCCTTGAGGAAGCGGATCATCGATCTCTCCGAAGCACGTTCGTTCCGTGTTGCGGACGGCCCGGGGGCGACCCGCGATCCGCCGCAGGCGCAGCGGCAGGCATTCTTGTCGCCCCGCGGAAGAGGGACGGCCCTCCCCGCAGGACGTCTCGACCTACTCGGCCGCGGACCGGCTCTCGCCGATCCCGGCCGCGTTGAGGCGCAGGCGCATCTCCTTGCCGGTCTTGAACACGGGGATGGCTTTCTCCGAGACGGCAACGGCGGCGCCCGTGCGCGGGTTGCGCCCGCGCCGCGCATCGCGGCGCTTGACCGAGAAGGCGCCGAAGCCGCGCAGTTCCACCCGGTCGCCCCGCGCCAGCGCGTCGGCGATGGTGTCGAGGATGGCGTTGACCAGCGTCTCCACGTCCCGCTGGTAGAGGTGCGGGTTCTGCTCGGCGATCTTGAGGACGAGCTCCGACTTGATCATGGACCTGGATCTTCTCGAAATTCCGATGCGCGACGCGTTTGGACTTCTGCGCGGATCAGGGCGCGTCGGCGGGGCTCGGGCGCCAGAGGACGAGCAGGCCGCCGCGCGCGGCGGCCTGCGCCTGCCCGCCGATCTCGGCGAGCTGGGCGGACAGGCCTTCGAGCCCGAGCAGGTCCGCGCCGAGCCCCAGCGCCGAGAACAGGCCGAGGCCGCGGTCGCCCGCGGGCTTCCAGTCCTTCACCGGAAGGTCCTTGGGCACCTTGCGCGCGGTCTCGAGCCACGCGACCGCCTGCCGCTCGCTGCCGAGTTCGTCCACGAGCTTCAGGGGCACGCTCTGGCGGCCGCTGAACACCCGGCCGTCCGAGACCGTGCCGATCTGCCCGGCATCCATCCCGCGCCGCTCGGCGACCAGGGACTTGAACCAGGAATAGGTGTCGCCGACGACCGCCGCCAGCGCCGCGCGCGCCTCCGGCGAGGTGGGGGTGAAGCCCGACGGCTCGGCCTTCAGCGGCGAGGATTTGACCGACTCGACCTTCACGCCGACCTTGTCGAGCAGGCCCGAGACGTCCGGGTACTGGAACAGCACCCCGATCGAGCCGACGAGGGCGGTCTCGCGCGCGACGATGTGGTCGGCGGCGATCGCGGTGATGTAGGCGCCCGACGCCGCCGTGCCGTCGACGAAGGCGACGATCGGCTTCTTCTCGGCAAGCGCGCGCAGGTTGCGGAACAGCTCCTCCGAGCCGGTGGTGGTGCCCCCGGGCGAGTTGATCGAGACGACGACGCCCCGCACGGCCGCGGATTCAGCCACGCGCCGCATCAGCCGCGCGGTCGCCTCGCTGCCGCTGATGAAGCCGGAGACCGAGATGCGGGCGATCTGCGGCTGAGCGGCGGCGAACAGGCCGCCGTCGGTGCCCGCCCGGACGCGCAGGCCCACGGCAGCCACGGCGACGACGAGGCCGCCGATGCCGAGGACGCGCCACAGGGACAGCTTGCGGCGCAGGCGCCGCCGATCGATCAGGAGTTCGGCGTCAGCGGCCATGCGATCGTCTGCTCCCTCGCGCTCCGGCCTTGCGCGCCGGTCACTCTTCGCCGGCCCCGGGACCCTCGGTCCGGGGCCGGGGCGCACGAGGCCGGCATGCCGCAGGACCGTTCCGCACCACGTCTTCGGTACGGAGCAAGTCCTTGGCAGGCTTGAACTCGTGGGCGCCGGGCGGTTGCCCGCGAGCGGTGTTCTAGCGCCGCCGGAGGCGGACCGGCAAGGGGCGGCCCCGACGAAAGCGCCCACCCTTAAGGTTGCACCGGCAAAACGAAAGCCCGCGCGGGACGATCCGTCCCGCGCGGGCTTCTTCCTCGCGACTTCCGGTCCGCTCCCGTTCAGGCGAACTGAGCAGGGGCCGCCTCCGGAAGACTACTTCTCGTCGTCGTCGCTGGTGCGGGCCTTCTTGAAGGCCGCCCCGAGGATGTCGCCGAGGGAGGCACCGGAATCGGCCGAGCCGAACTGGGCCATCGCCTCCTTCTCCTCGGCGACTTCCAGCGCCTTGATCGAGAGCTGGACACGCCGGGCCTTGCGGTCGAACTGGATCACGCGGGCGTCGAACTTTTCGCCGGCGGCGAAGCGCTCGGGGCGCTGGTCGCCGCGGTCGCGGGCGAGCTCGGCGCGGCGGATGAAGCTCGACATGTCGGTGTCGACGATTTTGACCTCGATGCCCGAATCCTTGACCTCGGTCACCTCGCAGGTCACGACCTGACCCTTCTTGACGTCGCCGGCCTCCGCGAAGGGGTCGCCGCCGATCTGCTTGATGCCGAGCGAGATGCGCTCCTTCTCGACATCGACGTCGAGAACCTGCGCCTTGACCATATCGCCCTTCTTGAACTCCTCGATCACCTGCTCGCCGGGACGGTTCCAGTCGAGGTCCGACAGGTGGACCATGCCGTCGACGTCGCCTTCCAGCCCGATGAACAGGCCGAACTCGGTCTTGTTCTTGACCTCGCCCTCGACCTCGGAACCGACCGGGTGCTTCTCGGAGAAGCCCTCCCACGGGTTCTGCAGGGTCTGCTTGAGGCCCAGCGAGATGCGGCGCTTGACCGGATCGACCTCGAGGATCTGCACTTCCACCTCCTGCGAGGTGGAGACGATCTTGCCGGGGTGGACGTTCTTCTTGGTCCAGCTCATCTCGGAGACGTGGATCAGTCCCTCGATCCCCGGCTCCAGCTCCACGAAGGCGCCGTAATCGGTGATGTTGGTGACCCGGCCCTTGAGCTTGGCCTCGACCGGATAGCGCTGGGCGATGCCCTCCCACGGATCGGCGAGCAACTGCTTGATGCCGAGCGAAATGCGGTGGGTCTCGTGGTTGATCTTGATGATCTTGACCTTGACCGTCTGGCCGATGGTCACGACCTCGGACGGGTGATTCACGCGGCGCCACGCCATGTCGGTGACGTGGAGCAGGCCGTCGATGCCGCCGAGGTCGACGAAGGCGCCGTACTCGGTGATGTTCTTGACGACGCCGTCGATGACCTGACCCTCTTCGAGGTTGGCCACCAACTCCGAGCGCTGCTCGGCGCGGCTCTCTTCGAGCACGGTGCGGCGCGAGACGACGATGTTGCCGCGGCGGCGGTCCATCTTGAGGATCTGGAAGGGCTGCGGCGTGCCAAGCAGCGGCGTCACGTCGCGCACCGGGCGGATGTCGACCTGGGAGCGCGGCAGGAAGGCCACGGCGCCGTCGAGGTCGACGGTGTAGCCGCCCTTGACCTGGTTGAAGATCGTGCCGGTGACGCGGTCGTTGTTCTCGAACGACTTCTCGAGCTTGACCCAGCTCTCCTCGCGCCGCGCCTTGTCGCGCGAGATGACGGCCTCGCCGAGCGCGTTCTCGATGCGGTCGACGTAGACCTCGACCTCGTCGCCGACGACGAGGTCGCCCTCGCGGCCGGGGCCGTTGAATTCCTTGAGGGCGACGCGCCCTTCCGTCTTGGCGCCGATGTCGATGACGGCCACGTCCTTCTCGATCGCGACGACGCGACCCTTGACGACGGAGCCCTCGGTGATCTCGTGTTGGAGGAACGATTCCTCGAGCAGCGCCGCGAAGTCGTCGCGGTAGGCGTCACGCTGCAGAGCGGTACCAGCAGTCATTCTGTCTCCTGAACGGGCTCCCGCGGGAGGCCCTCACGTCGGCGGCTCGCGTTGCGGACGCCCCCGTTGCCGCTGCCGCTCCGGATGAGAGGAGCGACCGGTCCCGAGGGACCGGCTTGCCGACGCGTTCGTACGGTGTCCGAGGGCGGTCGGTCCGGAGCCGAGGCGCGCTGAAAACCCACGCGCGTGCGATCGGCCCGGAAAGACGCCGGCTTCCTACAGCAACGGGGCCTGAAGTTCAACCAACGCGCGCGGTCCGCCGCGCGGCGCGGCCGGACGCCTCACGCGCGGCGGGTCCGCCTTCGAGGCGAGCCCGCGCCGACGCAGGATGACGGCGCGCGGACGATCAATCCTCGTCGTCGGCGGGGCGGACGCCCTTCAGCTTGGCGAACACGGAATCGGCATTGATCCGCTCCTCGCGGCCGCCGTGGCGATGCGCGTCGGCCTCCTCGGCCGGCTCCTCGCGGGTCGAGACCTCCGTCGGCAGGAGGGAGGCGCCGGCCTCCGTCGGCGCGGCGGCCGGACGGTCCTTGGCGGCGCGCTGCACCTCGAAGTCGAGGTCGATCTGGGTGCAGAGTCCCAGCGTCACCGGGTCCATCGGCTGGAGCGAGCCGGAGTTCCAGTGCGAGCGCTCGCGGATCTGCTGGATCGTCGACTTGGTGGTGCCCACGAGCCGGATCACCTGCGCGTCCTTCAACTCGGGGTGGTTGCGCAGGAGCCAGAGGATCGCGTTCGGGCGATCCTGACGGCGCGAGAGGGGCGTATAGCGCGGCCCCTTGGTGGTGCGCTTGACCTCCGGCAGCTTGACCTTCGAGACCGCGACCTTGAGCTTGTAGCTCGGGGTTCCCTGCGCCTTCTCGATCTCGTCGCGGGTGAGCTGGCCCGTGGTGATCGGGTCCAGCCCCTTGATCCCGGCGGCGACCTCGCCGTCGGCGATACCCTTCACCTCCAGCGGGTGCAGCTTGCAGAAATCGGCGATCTGCTCGAAGGCCAGCGAAGTGTTCTCGACCAGCCAGACGGCGGTCGCCTTGGGCATCAACGGACCCTGGGTCATGTCGCGCAGCTCCAACCTTCGCGTGGACGGACGGGACCGGGCATCGGTCCGCGGGCTCCGGACGGCTCGATCCGGAAGTCCCGTCTCACGCGTTCAAAATGGGGATGGATGGTTATAGGCGGGGGCGAGGGGCTTAGGCAATCGGCCGTTTGATGCCGACGGCGGCGGTCCGGTTCGTCCAGGCCGAGTCGATCGGTGTGCGCCTCCGGCGACGGCCCGGCCGTCCGGCACGGACTGCACCGTTCGGAAACCAAGTGGCGGGGTAGGCGTGCGCGCATGGTTTGCGAGAACGCCGGCGCGAACATCATTCAGTTCCGACGCGGGGAGACAGTTCGAAGATCGATTGCGGGTAGGTCTTGGGACTTAGCCTCAGCGCGATCAGAATTCGGGCTCAACCGAACGATCTCTGGATGATCTACTCTCTCGTTCGCCCTGCTATTTCGCCTTGCCGCGCTGGCGACGCCGCTGCTCGCCGTCACCGGCCTCGTCCCCTACGGGCTGCACCGCCGAGCTGGGGCGTCGGTCCGCTGCGGGACCCGCCTTCCGTGCGCACGTCACGCTCCCGAAGGATGCGTGCGGCCCGGCCGCGGCCTTGAGGCGGGCGAGGGGAGGGAGTAGGTCTCAAGGGGCGGGCCGCGCGCCCGCGCTGCCATGCCTTCGGGGGCCACCCTGGTTTCAGTGAGACCGCCGACCGCGTCGCCGCCGCCCGAGCCGGACGCGCCCGGGCCCCGCCCCCGCGTGAGCGCGCGCGGCCGCCTGCGCACCTACTTCCTCACCGGCATCATCGTGGCGGGGCCGCTGGCCATCACCGCCTACATCACGTGGTGGATCATCACGCTGATCGACAGCTTCGTGAAGCCGCTGGTGCCGGCGAGCTACCTGCCGGACCACTACCTGCCGTTCTCGATCCCCGGCCTCGGCATGCTCATCGCCTTCGTCGCGGTGACGCTGCTCGGCTTCCTCACGGCGAACCTCGTCGGCCGCAGCGTCGTCGAGTTCGGCGAGGTGCTGCTCGCCCGCACGCCGGTGATCTCCGGTCTCTACAAGGGGCTGCGGCAGATCTTCGAGACGCTGTTTTCGGCCAACGGCACCTCGTTCCGCACGGTCGGGCTCGTCGAGTTTCCAGTCAAGGGAACGTGGTCGGTGGTGTTCCTGTCCGCACCCGCAGCCCCCGACGTGCAGGCTGCGCTCCCGCGAGGGGAGGGGCAGGGCCACGACTACGTCGGGGTCTTCCTGCCGTGCGCGCCGAACCCGACCACGGGGTTCTTCTTCTACCTGCCGCGCGCCGACATCATCGAGGTGGGCATGAGCGTCGACGACGCGGCCAAGCTGGTGATGTCGGCCGGCGTGATCCAGCCGGAGGATCCGCAGGCCCGCCTCCAGGCGATGGCGGCGAGCCTGCGCGCGACGCAAGGGAGTGCTGCGGCGACCGTCGCGCCGCTGCGGGAAGAGGTATAGGGTCCGTGGCGCCGCCGATCCGGAGCGAGGGCGCCTCGGGAAGGATCAGGAGGCGCTGGCGGTGACGACCGTGGCCTTGGCGGCCGGGACGTGCCCGGTCATCCAGCCCGTGGAGGTCGCGGCGGCGAGCAGGAGGGCCAGCGCGAGGCACAGGCCGTTGGCGGCGATCCAGAGCGGACGCGCCGCCTGACGGACGGAGAGGGCCACGTCGGCGGCCGGCGCGGCGGCGCGATCGGAGATCGGCAGGAGCCAGGGATCGTGGGCGGTGACGGTCCACCCCTCGCAGGATCCCGGCAGGCGTTGGAACGGTCCGGTCAGCATCGCTGTCCTCCATCTTTCCCGTGACGGCCTGAACGAATCAGCCTTTCGTTCAGGTTCAGTTAAGATTGAATCGTGGCGACTGCAAGGCACGCTGACGTCACACCGGGCCGCAGCGGCGATGCCGGGCCGCGAAGCGACGGGCCCGCCCAGGGATGGCCGGTCTGCCGCCCCGGAGAAGAAACGGGATTGCGCCTCGCGCCCCATCCCTTATCTCGCACCTCAATCCCGCAGGTCTTGGTTCCGGCGGTCAACGGGGAAGCGACGATGCCGAAGGCGATCCGAGTTCAGGAGTACGGCGGCCCCGAGGTGATGGCCTACGTCGACGTGCCGCTGGCCGAGCCGGGCCCCGGCCAGATCCGAATCCGTTCGCGTGCGATCGGGGTCAACTTCATCGACATCTACTTCCGCACCGGTGCCTACAAGGCGGCCCAGCTCCCCTTCACGCCGGGCAAGGAGGTTGCGGGCACGGTGACGGCGGTGGGCGAGGGCGTGAGCGACTTCCGCGTCGGCGACCGGGTCGCGACCGGGTCGGGGGAGGGCGCCTACGCCGAGGAGCCGCTGATCGCGGCCGCGGCCGCGGTGCACGTGCCGGACGGCATCGACGACGCCACCGCGGCCGGCATGATGCTCAAGGGGCTGACCGCCGAGTACCTGCTGCACCGGACCTACAAGGTGAAGCCCGGCGACACGATCCTGTGGCATGCGGCGGCCGGCGGCGTCGGCCTGATCGCCTGCCAGTGGGCCAAGCACCTCGGCGCCACGGTGATCGGCACCGCGGGCTCGCCCGAGAAGGCGGAGCTGGCGCGTGCCCACGGCTGCGACCACGTGATCCTCTACCGCGAGGAGGATGTGGCCAAGCGCGTGCGCGAAATCACCGGCGGCAAGGGCGTGCCGGTGGTCTACGACGGCGTCGGGCAGCAGACCCTGACGGGCTCCCTCGATTCGCTCTCACCCCTGGGTCTGCTCGCGAGCTTCGGTTCGGCCTCGGGTCCGATCCAGGGCCTCGATCTCGGGTTGCTCGCCGCGAAGGGCTCGCTCTACGTGACGCGCCCGACGCTGTTCACCTACGCGAGCCGGCGCCCGATCCTCGACGAGATGGCGGGGAACCTGTTCTCGGTGGTGCGGAGCGGCGCGGTGAAAATCCCGGTGAACCGGACCTACAGGCTCAGCGAGGCGCAGCAGGTGCACCGGGACCTCGCGGGCCGCGAGACCACCGGATCGACGGTGATGGTGCCGTGATCCTGCGATCACGGGAACCCGGGATGCCGGGCTCCGCCCGCATCCGCCGAGGGGCCGGCCCTTCGGAATCCCAGGTTCGGCCATGAGGGCCGAACCGACCGATGCCCTGCTCGTCGTCGACGTGCAGGTGGACTTCCTGCCCGGCGGCGCACTCGCGGTGCCGGAGGGCGACGCGATCGTCGGGCCGATCAACGCCCTCGCGAAGCGGTTCCGGCACGCGGTGCTGACGCAGGACTGGCACCCGGCGGGCCACGCCTCCTTCGCCAGCGCGCATCCGGGGCGGGCGCCGTTCGAGACGGTGCGGATGGCCTACGGCGAGCAGGTGCTGTGGCCGGACCACTGCGTGCAGGGCACGCGCGGCGCAGCCCTCGCCGCGGGCCTCGACGTGCCGGGCGCCGATCTCATCCTGCGCAAGGGCGCGAACCCGGGGGTCGACAGCTACTCCGCCTTCGTCGAGGCCGACGGAACGCCGACGGGGCTCGCCGGCTACCTGCGCGAGCGCGGCGTCGTCCGGGTGGCGCTGTGCGGGCTCGCCACCGACTACTGCGTCGCCTGGAGCGCGCTCGACGCCCGCGCCGCCGGGTTCGAGGCCGTGGTGGTCGCCGACGCGACGCGGGCGATCGACCGGGACGGCTCGCTGACGCGGGCCTGGGAGCGGATGATAGCTGCGGGCGTGGGCCGCATCACGCTCTCGTGATCGTGGACCGCGTCCGCTGAGAACCGGTCGCGCCGGAAACCGACGCAATCAGTTCGCCGAACGGTCGCGCATCCGGTAGGTGCCGCCGGGATCGCGCTCGAACATCTCGGGGATGCCGGCGTGGCGCAGCGTCTCGCCCGACTCGTCGGGCACGAGGTTCTGCTCGGAGACGTAGGCGACGTACTCCGTCTCGGCGTTCTCGGCGAGCAGGTGGTAGAACGGCTGGTCCTTGCGCGGGCGCGACGCCTCGGGGATCGCCAGCCACCACGCCTCGGTGTTGTCGAACACCGGGTCCACGTCGAAGACGATGCCGCGGAACGGGTAGATCCGGTGGCGCACCACGGCACCGATCCCGAATTTCGCGATGCGCAGTCTCGATTCGGTGGCGCGCGCGTCGGTCATGGGCTGATCCGTCATGCCGGGTCAGATAGGCGCGAAGCGCATCCGTGTCACCGGGTTCCAACGGACAACTGTCCCTCTCCCGCAAAGGGGGAGGGAACGGCGCCCCCTCAATCCAGCTTGTACACCGCGGCCA
>NZ_CAXTBY010000066.1:17883-22641 GCF_964242245.1 uncultured Methylobacterium sp.
CCCGCAAAGGGGGAGGGAACGGCGCCCCCTCAATCCAGCTTGTACACCGCGGCCAAGTCCGGGTCCTTCGCGGCCACGAGCTTGGCCAGATCCACGATGACCTTGGCCTGCTTCCAGGTGGCGTCGTCCTGCATCTTGCCGTCGAGCATCACCGCGCCGGTGCCGTCGGGCATCGCCGCGACGATGCGGGCGGCGAACGCCACCTCGTCCGGATCGGGGGCGAAGACGCGCTTGGCGATGGCGACCTGGTTGGGGTGCAGCGTCCAGGCGCCGGCGCAGCCCATCAGGAAGGCGTTGCGGAACTGGACCTCGCAGGCCGGCCCGTCGGAGAAGTCGCCGAACGGCCCGTAGAACGCCTTGATGCCGTTGGCCATGCAGGCGTCGACCATTTTTCCGATCGTGTAGTGCCACAGGTCCTGCTGCGCCGAGGCGCGCGCGACGCCTTCGCCCGCTGGGTCGGCGATCACCCGGTACTCCGGATGCCCCCCGCCGACGCGGGTGGTCTTCATGCCGCGCGATGCCGCCAGATCCGCGGGGCCGAGGCTCATCCCGTGCATGCGGGGCGAAGCGCAGGCGATGGCGTCGACGTTGGCCACGCCCTCGGCCGTCTCCAGGATCGCGTGGATCAGGATCGGCTTCCCCACCCCGTGGCGTGCCTCGAGCTGCGCGAGCAACTGGTCGACGTAGTGGATGTCCCACGGCCCCTCGACCTTGGGGATCATCACCACGTCGAGCTTCGCGCCCACGGCTGCCACGATCTCGAACAGGTCGTCGAGAAACCACGGCGAGTTCAGCGCATTGACGCGGCTCCACAGGCCGGTGCCGGTAGCGGCGAAGTCCGTCGCCTGCGCCATCGCGACGAAGCCTTTGCGCGCGGCCTCCTTCTGGTCCATGGGCACCGCGTCCTCGAGGTTGCCGAGCACCACGTCGACGGTGCCGGCGAGCTCCGGCACCCGGGCGCGGACCTTGTCGTTGTGGGGCGGCACGAAGTGGATCATCCGCTCCAGCCGCACGGGCAGCTCGCGGAACGGCGCCGGCGCGCCGGCGGCGAGCGGCTGGAAGAAGCGGCGGGGCAGTTTCATCGGAGGCCTCGTTGCGGATCGGCGGGCGGATCCGGACGCCCGGTTAGGGCAAGGGCCGCCCCGGCGTAAAGCCGTCCGCGGCGCGGCGATCGATCGTGCGCTGCCGCACGCGCCTCGTCCACTCTGCGTCCGCAGGGCGGCCTTGCGGGAACCCCACCGGAGGAGCAGAGTCTTCGCAGCGAGGCGGGACTATCGAACCGGGAAACGGGCCATGTCCGTATCGACGAAGCAGCGTATTCTCGTTCTGGCGACAGTCTTCGGCCTCGCGGCCGGCACGCCTCACCTGTGCGTGGCCGGCTCGGATGCTGTCAAACGTCCGACGCGCGTCGTCTTCACAGCCGGCGAGCTCGCCGCGGCGCGCCCGGCAGGCCTGACGAACAAGGTCCGCATCGCGGGCGACGACGCAAAGGCCTTCCAGGCGCTGATCGATGCCGCCCCCGCGGCGGTAAACCCCTGGCTCGTCCTCTCCGGCGGCGGCGAGAACGGTGCCTTCGCCGCCGGCCTGCTCACCGGCTGGAGCGCGGCCGGGAACCGCCCCGCCTTCGGGGTGGTCACCGGCGTCTCCACCGGCGCCCTGATCGCGCCCTTCGCCTTCGTCGGCGCCGACGCGGCGCTGCGCGAGGCCTACACCACCATCTCGGCGGCCGACGTGTTCGAGTTCGGCGGCTCCGACGAGGCGCTCACCGACACGTGGCCCCTGAAGCGCCGCATCGACAAGGCCGTGACGCCGGGCCTGCTGAAGGCGATCGCCGCCGAGCACGCCAAGGGCCGGCGCCTCCTCGTCGCCACGACGGAGCTCGACAGCGAGCGCCCCGTGCTGTGGAACATGGGCGCCATCGCGACCATCGGCACCGACAAGGCGCTCGGCCTGTTCCGGTCGATCGTGCTGGCGTCGGCCGCGGTGCCCGGCATCTTCCCGCCGGTCTCGATCGACGCGACGGCGACGGACGGGACGACGCGCCGGGACAAGCCGATCCAGGAGATGCACGCCGACGGCGGCACCACCGCGCCGTTCTACCTCGCCCCGAAGGCCGCACTCACCGGCGCCGCGGCGGTGCGGATCCCGGCCCGCACGGTCTACCTCGTCGTGAACAACACCGCGGCGGCGTCCTTCCAGATGGCGACGCACACGACGCTCTCCGTCCTCGGCCGGGCGATGTCGGCGGCGATCAAGGCGCAGACCCAGGACGCCCTGGCGCTGGCCGGCGCCTTCGCCCGCCGTGAGACCATCGACCTGAAGGTCGCCGAGATCGACGGGCGCTTCACCAAGGACGCGCCGGGGCCGTTCGACCAGCGCTACATGCAGGCGCTGTTCGCCCACGCGGAAGGGCTCGCGCGCACCGGCACCGCCTTCGGCGCCCCGGACGCGATGGCGCGGGACCGGCGGAACGTGCCGACGAGATCCTTCGGGGCGGCGCATCCGGACGCCTCGAAGACGTTCGCCGGGCGCTGAGGGAAGCGCCGGCCGCGGCTCAGGCCAGGGCGTCGCTCGCGAGATCCCTCTGCAGGTCGCGCAGGTAGGCCGTGACCCTGCGGGCGAGCGCCGGGTCGGCGCACTGGACCCAGACAGGGGCGGGCAGCACCGCCCGGTCGAGCCCGCAGAGCAACGCCTCGGCCGTGAGCGCGGCGTCGCGCTCGCAGGAGGCTGCCAGGAGACGGGGGCCTGCGGGCGTGCCGACCATGATCGCGATGGTTGCCATGGGCGCACAACGATCCGGCAGGGCACCGCGTTGCCTCGCCTGGCCGGCGATCCCGCGCGGCCGGAGGTCACGCCGCCTTCTTCACCCCGCGCCCGGCGATCTGAACCAGACTGCGCATCACCTGCGTCGCCGTCTTCAGGCGCGCCGGGATCGAGTCGAGTTCGCGGATGAACACCACGCTCATGTCCGGCCGGACGCGCGCGAACGAGGCCTGCTCCGCGACGTAGGCGACGAGCCCCTGCGGGTTGGCGAACGACTTGTCGCGGAAGTGCACCACGACGCCCTTCGGCCCGGCCTCGACCTTGGCGACGTTGGCGGCCAGACATAGGATCTTGATCGTGACGATTTTCAGGAGCTGCTCCACCTCCGGCGGCAGCGGCCCGAAGCGGTCGATCAACTCGGCCCCGAAACTCTCCATCTCGGCGTCGTTCTCCAGGGTCGAGAGCCGCCGGTAGAGAGCGAGCCGCACGCCGAGATCCTCGACGTAAGTTTCGGGGATGGTGACGGGGGCGCCGAGCGCGATGGTCGGCGACCACGCCTCCTCCACCGGCTCCGCGATGCCGGCCTTCAGGGCCGTCACCGCATCCTCCAGCATCTGCTGGTAGAGCTCGTAGCCCACCTCCTTGATGTGGCCGGACTGCGCGTCGCCGAGCAGGTTGCCGGCGCCGCGGATGTCGAGGTCGTGGGAGGCGAGCTGGAAGCCGGCGCCGAGCGTATCGAGGGTCTGGAGCACCTTCAGGCGCTGCTCGGCCTGAGCGGTCAGGGTGCGGTTGGCCGGCGTGGTGAACAAAGCGTAGGCCCGCGCCTTCGAGCGGCCGACGCGGCCGCGGAGCTGGTAGAGCTGGGCCAGCCCGAACATGTCGGCCCGGTGGACGATGAGCGTGTTGGCGGTGGGGATGTCGAGGCCGGATTCGACGATGGTGGTTGAGAGCAGCACGTCGTACTTGCCCTCGTAGAACGCGGTCATCACGTCCTCGAGCTGGCCCGCTGCCATCTGGCCGTGGGCGATCGCCACCGTGGTCTCGGGCATCTCGGTGTCGAGGAACTTTTTGACCTCGGGGAGGTCCTCGATCCGGGGGACGACGTAGAACGATTGGCCGCCGCGGTAGCGCTCGCGCAGCAGCGCCTCGCGCACCGTCAGCGGGTCGAACGGCGTGACGAAGGTCCGCACCGCGAGCCGATCGACAGGGGGCGTCGCGATGATCGAGAGGTCGCGCACGCCCGTCATCGCCAGTTGCAGCGTGCGCGGGATCGGGGTGGCCGACAGCGTCAGCACGTGCACGTCGGCCTGGAGGGCCTTCAGCCGCTCCTTGTGGCTGACGCCGAAATGCTGCTCCTCGTCGACGATGATGAGGCCGAGATCCTTGAAGGCGATGTTCTTGGCCAGCACCGCGTGGGTGCCGACCACGATGTCCATCGTGCCGTCGGCGAGCGCGGCGCGGGTCTGCTTCATCTCGGCGCTGCCGACGAAGCGCGAGAGCTGCGCCACCTGCACCGGCAGGCCCTTGAAGCGCTCGGAAAACGTCCGGAAGTGCTGGCGGGCGAGCAGGGTGGTGGGCACCACCACCGCCACCTGCCGCCCTGAGATCGCCGCCGCGAAGGCGGCGCGCAACGCCACCTCGGTCTTGCCGAAGCCGACGTCGCCGCAGACGAGGCGGTCCATCGGCCGGCCCTCGTTGAGGTCGGACAGCACCGCGTCGATCGCGGTGGCTTGGTCCTCGGTCTCCTCGAAGGCGAAGCGCGCCGCGAACTCGCCGTAGAGCCCCTCCGGCGGCACCAGCCGCGGGGCCTGCCGCACGAAGCGCTGCGCCGCGACCTTGATGAGCTCGCCCGCCATGTCGAGGATGCGGCGCTTCATCCGCGCCTTGCGGGCCTGCCACGCCCCGCCGCCGAGGCGGTCCAGCGCCACCTCCGCGTCCTCGGAGCCGTAGCGGGTCAGGAGCTCGATGTTCTCCACCGGCAGCAGCAGCAGGCCG
>NZ_CAXTBY010000067.1:0-22089 GCF_964242245.1 uncultured Methylobacterium sp.
ACGCTCCCGCCCCTCGACCTGACGCGGGCGGCCCTGCGCTCCACGATCGTCGTGGATCGCGGCGGCGCGCTGCTGCGCCCCTTCGCCACCGCGGACGGGCGCTGGCGGCTGCCGGTGACGCCGCAGGCCGTCGATCCGCGCTACCTCGCGATGCTGACGGCCTACGAGGACCGCCGCTTCGCGAGCCACTCCGGCATCGATCCGGCCGCCACCCTGCGGGCGGCGTGGCAGTGGCTCGTCCACGGGCGGATCGTGTCCGGCGGCTCGACCCTGTCGATGCAGGTGGCCCGCCTCGTCGAGCCGCGGGCCGAGCGCTCGCTCGCGGCAAAGCTCCGGCAGATGGTGCGCGCCGTCGAACTGGAGCGGCGCCTCGGCAAGGCCGGGGTCATGGAGCTCTACCTCGCGCTCGCTCCCTACGGCGGCCCGGTGGAGGGCGTCCGGGCGGCCGCGCTCGCCTATTTCGGCCGCGAGCCTGCCCGGTTGTCGTTCTCCGAAGCCGCCCTGCTCGTTGCCCTGCCGCAGGCGCCGGAAGCCCGCCGGCCGGACCGTTTCCCCGAGGGCGCCCGCAGGGCGCGCAACCGCGTGCTCGACATCGCGACCGCGCGCGGGGTCATCACCAGTGCGGAGGCCGCCGCCGCCAAGGCCGAGCCGGTGCCGCAGCTCCGCAAACCCTTTCCGATGCTGGCGGCCCACGCCGCTGAGGAGGCGGTGGCGGCCGACGCGAGCGCGGGCACGCTCCGCCTGACGCTGGACGGCCGCCTCCAGGCGAGCCTGGAACAGCTCGCCGCCGAGCGGGCGACGGCCGCCGGGCCCGGCCTGTCGGCGGCGATCCTGGCGCTCGACAACCGCACCGGCGCGGTGCTGGCCCAGGTCGGCAGCGCCGGCTACCGCGATGCCGCCCGGCGCGGCGCCATCGACATGACGCTGGCGGTGCGCTCGCCGGGCTCCGCGCTCAAGCCCTTCATCTACGCCCAGGCGTTCGAGGCGGGGCTGGCCCACCCCGAGACGCTGCTCGACGATCGCCCGGCCCGCTACGCGGCAAGTTACGCGCCCGAGAACTTCGACCTGACCTACCAGGGCACCGTCACGGCGCGGCGCGCGTTGCAACTATCGCTCAACGTGCCGGCGGTGGCGCTGATGGAGGCGGTCGGCCCCGCCCGCTTCGTCGCCCGCCTGCGGCAGGCCGGCGCCGCGATCCTGCTGCCGCGGGACGCCGCGCCCGGCCTGCCGGTGGCGCTGGGCGGGCTCGGTATCACCCTCACCGACCTCGCCCGGCTCTACGCCGGGCTGGCGCGGGCGGGCACAATGCCGGACCTGCGGCGGCGCGCCGATCAGGCCCCCCCGCAGGACACATCCAGGACGGTCGCGGAGCCGGTGGCGGCCTGGTACGTCGCCGACATCCTGCGCGGCGCACCCCCGCCGGAGAATGCGCTGGCGGGTCGGATCGCCTACAAGACCGGCACCTCGTTCGGCTACCGCGACGCCTGGGCCATGGGCTTCGACCGGCGCGTCACCATCGCGGTCTGGGTCGGGCGGGCGGACGGGGCCGCGGTGCCGGGCCTCGTCGGGCGCACGATCGCCGCGCCGATCCTGTTCGACGCGTTCTCCCGCTTCGGCGGCGAGCCGGAGCCGGTGGCGCAGCCCCGCGACGCGCTCCTCACCACCAGTGCCGGCCTGCCGCCGCCGCTCCGCCACATCCGCGGGGACGTGGCCAAGACGCTGGCAGCGACCAACACCGCGCCGCTGAAGATCGCCTACCCGCCGGACGGCGCCCGGATCGACCTCGGCCTGTCGGAGGAAGGCTCGCGCCCGGGCCTCGCCCTCAAGGCGCTCGGCGGTGTGCCGCCGCTCACCTGGATGGTCGGCAGCCAGCCGGTGGCCGACTCCGCCCGCCGCCAGTCCGAATGGGTGCCGGACGGCGCCGGCTTCGCCCGCATCTCGGTGCTGGACGCCGCGGGCGCCAGCGACAGCGTGGTCGTGCGGATCGAATGATGGTCCGGGCGGTGGTCGCACCCCGACGGGCGCCGACCTTTTCGAGACCGGCGCGACGCGCCCCGCTTGCGACCGGGAGGGTGAACCCGCGCCAAGCCCGGGGTTCGTTCGGCATTCCTCGGCACCGCCCGCGTAACGCTTTGCAAAGCCGGACGTGGCGTCTATCCGTGCGGGCAGGGCTGCGCCGGCGGCCGGCCGTCGAGTCCGCGTCGCCGAACACCCGAAAAAACGCCCGGAGCGTGCCATGACCCCCGTGACCCTCGACGCCCTCGACCTCTCCGCGCTGCTGTGCTCCCGCGTCTGCCACGACGTGATCAGCCCCGTGGGCGCCATCGTCAACGGGCTCGAGGTGCTGGAGGACGACAACGACGAGTCGATGCGCGAGTTCGCCCTCGACCTGATCCGCAAGAGCGCGCGCCACGCCTCGGCCCGGCTCCAGTTCGCCCGCATCGCCTTCGGCGCGGCGGGCTCGGCCGGCGCCTCGATCGACCTCGCCGACGCCGAGAAGGTCTCGCGGGGCATGTTCGCCGACGAGAAGACGCAGCTCGCCTGGAGCGCGCCGGTGGCCCTCTACCCGAAGAACAAGGTCAAGCTGCTCCTCAACCTCGTGATGATCGCCACCGGCGCGATCCCCCGCGGCGGCCTGATCGACGTCAAGGTCACGGGCGAGGGCGAGGCGCCGACCATGGTGCTCGTGGCCAGGGGCTCGCACGCCCGCATCCCGCCCCACGTCGAGGAGTTGCTCGCCGGCACGCCGGAGAACGGCGCGGTCGATGCCCACGGCGTCCTGCCCTACTATGCCGGCCTCGTGGCGCGGGCCGCCGCGATGGAGGTGCGCTTCTCGATCGCCGGCGACGTGGTGACGATCCGCTGCGAGCCGGCCGCGGCCTCGGTCGCCCCGGCTTCCGCGCCGCCGAGCCTCGAGGATGCGCGGCCCTCCGACACCGCGCTCGCCTGAGAGACGGCCTGACCGCGCGGGCGCCCGTATTGTCCGTAACCCGCCTTCGCCGTATGTCGAGGGCAGGACCGGCGGGGCCGCCGCTCCGCCTCGCGGGACACCCAAGCCCAATGCGCTTTGCCGGCACCGACTCCTACGTCGCGACGCCCGACCTCACGGCGGCCGTCAACGCCGCGATCGTGCTGGAGCGCCCGCTGCTGGTGAAGGGCGAGCCCGGCACCGGCAAGACGGTGCTCGCCGAGGAGATCGCCAAGGGGTTGGGCGCCAAGCTGCTCGTGTGGAACGTCAAGTCGACGACGAAGGCGCAGCAGGGCCTCTACGAGTACGACGCGGTCTCACGCTTACGCGACTCGCATCTCGGTGATCCGAAAGTCTCGGAGATTTCCAACTACATCCGCCGCGGCAAGCTGTGGGAGGCGTTCACGGCCACGACGCGCCCGGTGCTGCTGATCGACGAGATCGACAAGGCCGACATCGAGTTCCCGAACGACCTGCTGACCGAACTCGATCGCATGGAGTTCTTCGTCTACGAGACCGGCGAGACGGTGCGCGCCGAGCGCCGCCCGGTGGTGATCATCACCTCGAACAACGAGAAGGAGCTGCCGGACGCGTTCCTGCGCCGGTGCTTCTTCCACTACATCAAGTTCCCCGACGCCGAGACGCTGGGACGGATCGTCGAGGTGCACTATCCCGGCATCAAGCACCGCCTCGTCGAGGAGGCCCTGCGGGTGTTCCTGGAGACCCGCGCGGTGCCGGGCCTCAAGAAGAAGCCCTCGACTTCGGAACTTTTGGACTGGCTCAAGCTCCTCGTTTCCGAAGACGTGTCGCCCGAGACGCTGCGGGAGCGCGACGGAAGAAAGCTCATCCCGCCGCTGCACGGAGCGCTGCTCAAGAACGAGCAGGACGTGAGCCTCTTCGAGAAGCTCGCCTTCATGATGCGGCGGGAGGGGCGCGGCGGCTGACGAGCCGGTCGCTCCACAAGGCCGAAACAGTCCCTTCCGATCCCACCACTTTCCTTGCGGATGACGCCTTCGCGGTGAGGGCCGATAAAGGCGCGGGTCCCCTCCCCCGTTCGGGAGAGGGACAGGGTGAGGGATGAGAACTCACCGGAGAGGTCACGCCCCTCTCCCCATGGGAGAGGGGGCTGCGTCGAGCCTCATGCGATTCGCTCGGCACCCGTCGCAGCGAGGCTGGTCACTCCGCCAGGGGGCGAAACGCTGGCGAAGGCGGGCTCCCATCCGTCGCCCAGCCCGGCCCCACCCTGGCCATCCGGCCTCGCGCGCCCAGATAGGGCGCATGAAGATGAAAAAGCTCGGCCGCACCGGCCTCGACGTGTCGGCCCTGTGCCTGGGCTGCATGACCTACGGCATCCCTGAGCGCGGCCCCCATCCCTGGACATTGCCGGAGGCGGAGAGCCGCTCGCTGATCAAGCAGGCGCTGGACCTCGGGATCAACTTCTTCGACACGGCGAACTACTACTCGGACGGCACCAGCGAGGAGATCGTCGGCCGGGCGTTGCGCGACTACGGCGACCGCGACAGCCTCGTCGTCGCGACGAAGTGCTACTTCCCGCTGAAGAGCCAGCCCAATGCCGGCGGCCTCTCGCGAAAGGCGATTTTTTCCGCCATCGACGCCAGCCTCACGCGGCTCGGGATGGATCACGTGGATCTCTTCCAGATCCACCGCTGGGACTACGACACGCCGATCGAGGTGACGCTGGAGGCGCTCCACGACGTGGTGAAGGCCGGCAAGGCCCGGTACATCGGCGCCTCGTCGATGTACGCGTGGCAGTTCGCCAAGGCGCTGTTCACCGCCGACCTGCACGGCTGGACGCGGTTCTCGACGATGCAGAACCACGTCAACCTGCTCCACCGCGAGGAGGAGCGCGAGATGCTGCCGCTGTGCCGCGACCAGGGCATCGCCGTGCTGCCCTGGAGCCCGCTCGCGCGCGGACGGCTGACCCGAGATCCGGACGCGTCGAGCACCCGCCAGGACAGCGACGACGTCGGCCGCGGCCTCTACGACGCGGCGGCCGAGGCCGATCGGGCGATCATCGCCAAGGTTGCGGAGATTGCACGGAACCGCGGCGTGCCCCGCGCGCAGGTGGCGCTGGCCTGGGTGGCGGGCAGGCCCGGCATCACGGCTCCGATCATCGGCGCCTCGAAGCCCGGCCACCTCACGGACGCCGCCGCCGCCCTCGACCTCGCGCTCACCGACGACGAGGTGGCGGCGCTGGAGGGCGCCTACACGCCGCACGCGATCGTCGGGTTCTCCTGAGTGCGACGCCTCCTGCTCCTACGCCACGCCAAGTCCGACCGCCCGGCCGGCGTGCCCGATCTCGACAGGCCGCTGAACCCGCGCGGCCGCACGGCCGCCCCGCGGATGGGGGCCTACCTCGCCGACGAGGGCTTGCGGCCGGACTTCGCCCTGGTCTCGCCGTCGCTGCGGACCCGCGAGACCTGGGAGGCGGTGCGTGCGGCCCTGGGCGAGATCCCGTCGCGGATCGAGCGCACGATCTATGAGGCGCCCGCCGCGGCGCTGCGCGACACCATCCGCGCGGCGCCGGAGGCGGCGCGGACGCTGCTCCTGATCGGCCACAACCCCGGCATCCAGGACCTCGCCCACGCGCTGGCCGCCCGAGGCTCGCACGCTGCGCGCGACCGCCTCGCAACGCAGTTCCCGACCGCCGCGCTCGCCGTGATCGCGTTCGAGGTCGAGACCTGGGACGCCGTCGGGCGCGGCGGCGGTCGGCTGGAGCGCTTCGTCCGTCCGAAGGACCTCGCCGCCGAACTCGCGGATTGAGATCGCCGGTCGGACGACGGCGCACGGATCGGGCCGATCGGGTCCCGAATGCGACCGCTCAGGCGGTCTCCGGTTAATCGGTTCGGGGGTGTCGCTTCCGCCCTCTTCCCTCTCCGCTCTGCGGGAGAGGGTTGGCCTGCGAAGCGGGTCGGGTGAGGGGAGCGCCCTTTCCGGATGCGGCGCTCCCCTCTCCCGACCCTCGCTCACGCGAGGGCCACCCTCCCCCGCAGAGGGGGAGGGCGCGCGTCCGACCGGCAACCGTATCAGGCGGTCTCGACCATCGCCGACCGAGGCTCCGCCTCCCTCGGTCTGCCGCTGACCGAACTCCCCGGCACGAAGGCGTCGAAGGCGGCCCAGAAGTCGGCGCGGATCGCGTCGCGCTCGGACAGGATCTCGTGGCGGGCATCCGGCAGCACCAGGATGTGGCCGGTCTTGAGGCGCGCCGCGAAGCGCTCGGCCGCGGGCGTGCCGCAGACCGGGTCGGCGCCGGCCGCGACGATGAGCGTCGGCACAGCGATGCGCGGCGGCACGCGCGGATCGGCCAGCCGCGCGATCGCCCGGAAGGCCGCCGCCGTCCAGGCGATCGTCGGATCGCCGACGGCGCCCGCGCCCACCGCCTCCGCGGCCGCCGCGTTGCGGGCGTAGCGCGCCGGGTCGCGCGACAGCCGGTTGCCGGGATAGGGCTTCGTCGCGATCGAGACGGCGCTGCCGCCGGGGATGTAGCGGCTGCCGAAGCCCAGGCGCTGGAAGGCGCGCGACAGGAGCGCGGAGAGGGCCGGCCAGCGCACCATCCGGATCGACAGCATCGGCGCCACCGTGACGATCCGCCGGAACGGCAGCCAGCCCTCCAGCGCCCCGGTCAGCGCGACGCAGCCGCCCATCGAGTGGGCGAGGCACACCTGCGGGTCCGGCATCAGCGGCACCAGCACCACGTCCTCGATCGCCTTGAGGTCGCGGCGGTAATCGTCGAAGTGCGCGACGTGGCCCTTGCGCGGGTCGTCGACGCGCCGGTCGGACTCGCCCTGGCCGCGCCAGTCGAAGGCGACGACGGCAAAGCCCCGCCCGCGCAGCTCGCGCACCGTCTCGTAGTACTTCTCGATGAACTCGGCGCGCCCCTGGAGCAGGCACACCGTGCCCTTGCAGGTCCGCGTCGTCGGCGGCCAGTGGGCCGCGCGCAGGGTGCAGTCGTCGGAGGTGCCCACCGCCATCACCGTGCCGCCGGGCGGCACCGGGTTGCCGGGGGTGTCGCGCAGCGTCAGCATCGCGGCGCTCTTGGCATCACTCTTGGTGGTGCTCTTGGACGAAAAATTTGCGTTTTCCGTTCTTGAACGCAAGCAGACAGCCTCCGATATTCAGTCTGTGCCGGCCGACAGGCGGCACGAGACCGGTCCGGCCCTCGGGCGGACCTTACACGCAACCAGCATGTTGCTCCACGGAGGATATGTCATGCGACAGTTCGATCTCGCTCCCCTCTACCGCTCCACCGTCGGCTTCGACCGTCTGTTCTCGGCCCTGGACCAGTTCGTGGCGACCGACGCGGTGCCGACCTACCCGCCCTACAACATCGAGCGCACCGCCGAGAACGCCTACCGCGTCACCATCGCGGTCGCGGGCTTCACGGAGGCCGACCTCTCCATCGAGGTGAAGGAGAACGCGCTCACGGTGAAGGGCGAGCGCAAGCCCGACCCGGGCCGACGCACGGAAGTCCTGCACCAGGGCATCGCCGCCCGCGGCTTCGAGCGCCGGTTCCAGCTCGCCGACTACGTCCACGTGACGGGTGCGGCCCTGGAGAATGGCCTCCTCCACGTCGATCTCGTCCGCGAGATCCCCGAGGCGAAGAAGCCCCGCCGCATCCAGATCGCGACCGGCGGCAGCCGTGAGGCGCCCGCGATCGAGGGTCAGGCGTCGGAGGTGGCCGACGCGCAGAAGGCGGCCTGATCCGCCTCGGCACGCTGGTAGAAGGCAACTCGTAGAGAGAGCGCCCCGGCCGTCGGCCGGGGCGTTTTCGTGTCCGGCTCAGCGATCGCCGAATCTGTTACCGGAGCCAGGGCCCGCGCGGGGGTCACCGATGATGCGGCGCCGATTGGTGCAGGAGGGTCATACGGTCTCCGGTCGATCGGTTTGAGGACGTGGCTCCCGCGCGTTCTTCCCTCTCCCCTCTGCGGGAGAGGGTGGCCCGCGCAAGCGGGTCGGGAGAGGGGAGCGCGCTGTCCGGGTGCGGCGCTCCCCTCTCCCGACTCTCGCTCGCGGGAGGGCCACCCTCCCCCGCAGAGGGGGAAGGGCGCGCACGTAACCGAACCGATCAACCGGAAACCGTATCAGAGGTCGCCGAAGGCGAGCTGGCCCTGGTCTCGCCGCGGGGCGGCCTTGCCCTTCCCGCCGTCCTTGCGGGCCGCGTCGCGCGCGGGGGACGGGGTCTTGCGCGGCTTCGGCTCGGCCCGCAGGCGGGCGAGCGCCTTGTCGCGGGCCACCGCCTCGGGCGCGTGCGGATCGCCGTCGAGCCACTTGCCGCGCTTGATCACCTCGTTGACCCGGCCCTGGTTGACCCCGACCTTGAAGGCGATCTCCTGCTGCGTCATGCCGGTGGAGGCGTGCAGGTCGAGGATCGCGCGGGCGAGCTCCGGCGTCATCTTCTGGCCCGTCAGGCGGCGGGCCGGCTTCACGGAACGGGTGGCGCGGTCGCGCGCGCGCAGGCGCTCCAGCAGGGCAAGCGCCATCTGCATGCCGTGCTCGCGCAGCGACTCCTCGAATTCCTTCAGCGTCGCCATCGGCGATGATCCTCGGGGCGATGATCTCGGGCCGGGCGCGGTGCCCGGAACATGTTGAGAACGTGCCGACTTCGCGAACGTTGCGCAAGGCGGCGCCCCCGCGGCGCGCCCGCATGACAGGACGCGGCCGGAATCATCCACCGAAAATCCGGCCCGTCTGGCCTCCGACGCGCGCCTCGGCTAAACGGCCCCACTGGCACGACAGGGCCTCCGCGCAGAGGATTCGCAACCCGCATGATCAGCCCGATCCTCACCGTCCCCGGCGCGGGACAGGCCGGACCCGCGAGCCTCGCCGAGGCGCTGGAGGGCGGCGCGGTGCTGATGTTCCCCGACCTCGACTTCCCGCTCAGCCCCTTCGAGACGCGCTTCACCGAGCGCCCGTTCGCCGACGGCAAGGCCAAGAACGTCAACATCCGCGGGAAGACCGCGACCCTGCGCGGCGCGGCGGGCACCCCGGAGGAGCAGGCGGCCCTCCGCGCGCTGCTGATCCGCTACCGCGAATTCGCGAAAGGCCTGATCGCGCGCTACCTGCCGGAATACGGGACCGCCATCACGCTGGCCGGGACCTCGTACCGCCCCTTCGACGTCGACCGGCGCAAGATGAGCTGGCGGCGCGACGACACGCGGCTGCACGTCGATGCCTTCCCCTCGAACCCGATCGGCGAGACGCGCATCCTGCGGGTGTTCCGCAACATCAACCCGGAGGGCCAGCCGCGCCTGTGGCGGATCGGCGAGGACTTCGGCTCGATGGCGGAAAAATTCCTGCCGCGGCTGCCGGGCTACTCGCCGCTCTCGGCCCGCCTGCTCGCGGCCCTGCGCATCACCAAGGCCAAGCGCTCGGAGTACGACCACCTGATGCTGCACCTGCACGATGCGCTGAAGCAGGACGCGGACTATCAGGCCCACGCGCCGCAGGCCGACGTGCAGTTCCAACCCGGCGAGACCTGGGTGACGTTCTCGGATCTGGTGATGCACGGCGCCATGGGCGGGCGCTACATGCTGGAGCAGACCGCCTACCTGCCGGTTGCGGCCCAGACCCACCCCGACCGGAGCCCGCAGCGCATCCTGGCGCGGAAGCTCGGCCGCCCCCTCCAGTAGGCGCGCGTTCGATGAGGGCGCCCGCCCGCGGCCGGGTTGCCCCGATCACGAAGCCAAGGACCGAACGGAATGATCCTCGAGATCGCGCAGATCGACGTGAAGGCCGGCATGGAGGCCGAGTTCGAGGCCGGGATCACCCGCGCCGCCGAGATTTTTCGCATCGCCGCCGGGTGCCGAGGCTTCGAGGTCCGCCGCTCGGTCGAGAAGCCGCAGCGCTACCGCCTGCTGATCCGGTGGGACACCCTGGAGGCGCACACCCGGGACTTCACCGGCTCGCAGGCGTGGCAGGACTACCGCGCCCTCGTCTCCCCCTGCTTCGAGGGGACGCCCTCGGTGGAGCACACGGCGCTGGTGCTGAAGGCGTTCTGATCTCCAAGCTTGCCGGAAGTGCCTTGGTCTGCCGGAAGTGTCTTGGGTAGCGCAACGCGCCCCCTCTCCCGGGGGGAGAGGGCTGGGGTGAGGGGCGTGCGTCGTCCGGAGCGGTCACGCCCCTCATCCTGTCCTCCTCCCACTGGGAGAAGGGACCCGCGTTCGATCTGAGAATCCGTCGGCGCCGAAGTATCAAGAGAGCTTGCGCCCACGTCGTCCCGCGACGATGCTCGCAAAAAACTCGGGCGAGACAAGAAGCGCATGATCCAGCGTCCCCTCCGCATCGGCACCCGCGGCAGCCCGATGGCGCTCGCGCAGACCGGCATGGTCCGCGACAAGATCATGGCGGCCAACCCGGGACTGGAGACCGAACTCGTCGTCGTCACCACGGTGGCCGACAAGATCCTCGACCGGCCGCTCTCCGAGATCGGCGGCAAGGGCCTGTTCACGAAGGAGCTGGAGCAGGCGCTCTACGCGGACGAGGTGGACGTGGCCGTCCACTCGATGAAGGATGTCGAGACGTGGCTGCCGGAGGGGCTCGTCATCGCCTGCATCCTGGAGCGGGACGACCCGCGCGACGCCTTCCTCGCGCCGAACGCCGCGGGCCTACGCGACCTGCCGGAGGGCGCCCGCGTCGGCACCTCCTCGCTGCGGCGCGGGGCGCAGGTGCTGATGCACCGGCCGGACCTGCGCATCGTGCCGCTGCGCGGCAACGCCAACACCCGGATGCGCAAGCTCGAATCCGGCGAATGCGACGCGACCCTGCTGGCGCTCGCCGGCCTCCGGCGCCTCGGCCTGGAGGGCATGGCCCGCAGCGTCCTGTCGGTGGAGGAGATGCTGCCGGCGGTGGCCCAAGGGGCGCTCGGCATCGAGGCCCGTGCGGACGACACCGCGATCCACGCGTTCCTGGCGCCGCTCGTCTGCGCCCGCACCACGACGGCGGTTCGAGCCGAGCGGGCGCTGCTGGCCGAGCTCGACGGCTCCTGCCGCACGCCGATCGCGGCGCTCGCCCGGATCGAGGGCGAGCGTCTAAGCCTCGACGGGCTGCTGTTTCTCCCCGACGGCAGCCGCCACTGGGCGGCCTCGCGCTCCGGGCCGGTGGCCGACGCGGAGCGGATCGGGCGTGAGGCCGGCGCTGAGATCAAGGCCGCGGCGGGCGAGATCTACGCGCGGCACTTGCAGTGATCGTAGCGCGCTCGGGCTTCGGACGAGGCGCGCTGCGCGACGTTCAATCCAAAAGCCCGAGCGCGGGAGGAACAGGGATTTAGAACGGTTGGAGGAGGCACGCCCCTTTCTGTCCCGGGAGAAGGGGTATGCCGTACCGAACCGTGCCGAACGTAGTCCGTCGGCAGTCACGGCTGGTTGCCCGGATCTCCGCGCGTCAGCCCTCCTTGAAGCCGTATTCCGGCGTGCCGTCCTCGGCGCCGTAGTACTTGTAGGGCAGGAACTTGCCCGACATCCCGAGCTTGACCCGGTCGCCCTTGTTGTTGGCCTCGCGCTCCAGGGTCATGTTGAAGTCGATCGCCGACATGATGCCGTCGCCGAACTCCTCCTGGATCAGCTCCTTGAAGGTGGTGCCGTAGACCATCACCAGCTCGTAGAAGCGGTAGATCAGAGGGTCGGTCGGCGGTAGCGACGGGATCGAGCCGCGGTAGGGGGCCTCGTTGAGCATCCGTTCCTCGGACTCGGAGAGCCCGAACAGTTCGGCGGCCTTCGCGGCCTGGGCCTTGGGCAGCTTCATCTGGCCCAGGCAGGCGGCGGTGATCAGGATCGGCGAGAGGCCGCCGATCTCGTCCTGGATGTGCTTCCAGGTCCAGCCCTTGTCGCGCTTGATGTCGAGCAGCTTCTCGGTGAGGTCTTCGCGCTTCATATGCTTCTCGTCCTGAGGGTGGGAGGGGTCCGGCGTCAGGCCCGCTTGGCGGCGGGCTCGGCCGCGGCGGCGATTGCCTCGGCGTCGGCCTCGCTGAGCGTCGGGCGCACCACGGGCGGGTTGCGCTGGTCGTAGCCCGGAGGTTGCGCGTCGCGCAGGGTCTTCGAGCGGCTGACGAGGAAGTCGATCAGGTGGTTGCGCAAGGCGTAGTAGCCCGGCGCGTGGTGGAGCTGCGTCCGGTCGCGGTCCTTGGGCAGCGGGTTCTCGACGATCTCGGCGACCTTGGCCATCGGCCCGTTGGTCATCAGCACGATGCGGTCGGCCAGATAGATCGACTCGTCGACGTCGTGCGTGATCATGAACACGGTCTGCCCGGTCTCGACGCAGATGCGCCGGACCTCGTCCTGGAGCGTGCCGCGGGTGAGCGCGTCCAGCGCCGAGAACGGCTCGTCCATCAGCAGGATTTTTGGCTCGATCGCGAGCACGCGGGCGATGCCGACGCGCTGCTTCATGCCACCGGACAACTCGGACGGCCGCTTGTGCTCGGAGCCGGCGAGCCCCACCGTGGCGATCGCCTTCCTGGCGCGCGCCTCGATCTCGGCCTTCCCGGCCTTCCGCCAGCGCGAGGACACCGCATAAGACACGTTGCCGAGGACGGTGCGCCACGGCAGCAGGGCGTGGCCCTGGAAGATCACCGCGCGGTCGAGGCTTGTGCCGCGGATCTCCGCGCCGGCCGCGATCACAACGCCCTCGCTCGGCGCTTCGAGGCCGGCGAGGATGTTGAGCACCGTGGTCTTGCCGCAGCCCGAATGCCCGATCATGCACACGAACTCGCCGCGGCGCATCGGCAGCCACAGGTTCTCGAACACCGTCGCGGTCTTAGCCCCAGGCGCCGGGTAGCGCCGGGCGATCCCCTCGATCGAGATGAACTTTTCGTCCGACATGGATCGGGTTCCGGCGGTCTCGGCGGCATCCGGCTTCCGCCGGGCGAAGGGAAGGAGCGTGCTCATCGCGGCTATTCCGGGAAGGTCACGAGCCGCTGCGCGCGGGCCAGAAGCTGGTCCAAAATCATCCCGACGAGGCCGATCACCAGGATCGAGACGATCACGTTGTTGATCGAGAGGTTGTTCCACTCGTTCCAGACGAAGTAGCCGATGCCGGTGCCGCCGACGAGCATCTCGGCGGCCACGATCACGAGCCACGCGATGCCGATCGAGATGCGCATGCCGGTGAGGATCGTAGGTGCCGCGGCCGGCAGGATCACCGTGAAGGCGCGCCGGATCGGCCCGACCTCCAGGGTGCGCGCGACGTTGAGCCATTCCTTGCGGGTGCCCGAGACCCCGAAGGCGGTGTTGATCAGCATCGGCCAGAGCGAGCAGATGAAGATCACGAAGATCGCCGACAGGCCGGAATCCTTGATCGTGTAGAGGGCGAGCGGCATCCAGGCGAGCGGCGACACGGGTTTCAGCAACTGGATGAACGGATCGAGCGCCCGGCCCATCAGCGGCGACATGCCGATGAGGAAGCCCAGGGGAAGCGCCACGATCACCGCGAGCAGGTAGCCGAGCGCGACGCGCCCGATCGAGTAGGCGAGCTGGATGCCCAAGCCCTTGTCGTTGGGCCCGCGGTCGTAGAACGGGTCCTTGAGGTGGCGCCAGATCGTGGCGCCGACGTCGAGCGGCCCCGGCATCGCCGACTTGCCGGTGGTGGCCGCCTGCCCCATCAGGGCGGCGTAGTCCGGGTCCATCGCCTGGGTCTTTGCGACGCCGCTGACGGCCACCTGCCAGACGAGCAGGAAGCCGACGAGCAGCGCCAGCGAGAGCAGGCCGGCGCGCAAGGGGAGCGTGCGGGCCACGGCTCTAGCCCGCCTTCCGGATCTTGAAGCTGTCGAGGTATTCCTTGGGCTTTGCCGGATCGAAGGTCTTGCCCATCACGACGAAGGTCTTGCTCGTCGCGGTCGGCGGGGTCTGGCCCCCCTCCTTCATCAGCCTGGCGGCGTCGGTAGCCAGGAACACCTTGTCGGCGACTGCCTTGTAGTCGACGTCGCCCTTGACCTGACCCCAGCGCTGCATCTGCGTCATGATCCAGACCGCGAAGGACTGCCACGGGAACGGGTCGAAATCGACCCGGTCGGGCACCTTGCGCACGTTGCCGAGGCCGTCGGCGAAGGTGCCGGTCAGCACCTGCTCCACCACCGTGACCGGCTGGTTGAGGTAGTTCGCCGGCGCGATCTGGGCGGCGATCTCCTTCCGGTTCTCCTGTTTCGAGGCGTAGGCGGTGGCCTCGATGATGGCGCGCAGCAGCGCGGCGTAGGTGTTCGGGGTCTGGGTGATGAAGTCGTTCGAGGCCGCGAACGCGCAGCAGGGGTGCCGGTCCCAGATCTCCTTCGACAGCAGGTGGATGAAGCCGACGCCGTCGTAGACCGCGCGCTGGTTGACCGGATCGGGCGCGAGGAACCCGTCGATGTTGTCGGCGCGCAGGTTCGCGACCATGTCGGGCGGCGGAACGCTACGGATCTGCACGTCGGTGTCCGGGTCGATGCCGGCTTCCGCGAGGTAGTAGCGCAGCAGGTAGTTGTGCATCGAGTAGTCGAACGGCACCGCGAGCTTGAAGCCCTTCCAATCCTTCGGGTCGCGCCGGTCCTTGTGCTTCATGGCCAGCGTGATCGCCTGGCCGTTGACGTTCTCGATCGCCGCGGCCGTGTAGGGCTGCGGGTTCGAACCGACGCCCAGCGAGATCGCGAGCGGCATCGGCACGAGCATGTGCGCGGCGTCGTATTCCTTGTTCAGGGTCTTGTCGCGGATCACCGCCCAGCCGGCGGTCTTCACGACGTCGACGTTGAGGCCCTGCTTCTCGTAGAAGCCCATGGGCTTGGCCATGATGATCGGCGTCGCGCAGGTGATCGGGATGAAGCCGACCTTGAGGTCCGTCTTCTCGGGCGCGCCGGCAGCGGCGAAGGCCTCGGCCGCGAACCGCGTCGGGAAGAACTGGCTGACGGCCGCCGCGGCGGTGGCCGCGCCGACGCTGCGCAGGAATGCGCGGCGCCGGGCATCCTGCGGGAACAGGGCGCGCATCACCGCGCCATCGACCACCCGCCGGATCTCGGCATCGCCCGAGGCCACCTCGCCTGCCGCCTGCGCTTCGTGCTCGGCCTGGGAGCGGTGCTCGCCGCAGGTGCAGCCGCCGCGGCTCAGGCGGCGCGTCGCGTCGAAGGGGTTGTCGAACAGGGCCATCGGGTGCCTCGCGCCGGTTCCAGTGCCGCTCCCCCGAAGGCTGCAAGCGGTGTGCCAGCATCAATGATGATAGAAAATCTTTTTTCTTCAATTGTTTGCGGGATTTTTCGCGAAGCATGAAATCTCGTGTATTATGGAATTTCGTAGCGTGACTACGAAGTCTCGTAACGGGAGCGGCCGGTTTGAACCCTGAGGCGATGCGCGACGGGTTCGGTGCCGTGTTCGAGGAGCACCGGGAGGCGATGCTCGTGCTCGATCCGGGGGCGGACCGCATCGTCGATGCCAACCCGGCGGCGGCGCGCCTGCTCGGCTACGACCGCGAGACCCTGCGCGCGACGGCGGCGAGCGCGCTGCACCCTGGCCAGCGCCCGGCCCTGATCGTGTTCACGCAAGGGGCCTTCGCCAAGGGGCAGTGGTGGTCGCACGCGCTGGCGCCGCGCCACGCGGACGGGCGCAGCCTGCGGCTCGAATACGCGGCGAGCCCGCTGCCGGGCGATCCGCCCCGCCTCCTCGTGACGCTCGCCGACCTCGACGCGCGCCGCCGTCGTATGGTCGACGGGCAGGCCGACCGGCACATGCGCGCCGGCATCGCCGAGTGGCAGCGGATGGAGCGGATCTTTCGCGATATCGAGCGTGAGAACCAGCTCATCCTGCGGGCGGCCGGCGAGGGCATCTACGGGGTCAACGCCGAGGGCGTCACCACCTTCATCAATCCGGCCGCCGAGCGCATGCTCGGCTGGGAGGCGGCCGACCTCGTCGGCCGGGACATGCACGCCACCGTTCACCACACCCACCCCGACGGGGCGCACTACCACCACCGCGACTGCCCGATCTACGCCGCCTTCCGCGACGGGGCGGTGCATCAGGTCGACAGCGAGGTGTTCTGGCGGCGCGACGGGTCCGCGTTCCCGGTGGAGTACACCTCGACGCCGATCCGCGACCGCGGTCGGCTGCTCGGCGCCGTGATCGTGTTCCGCGACATCAGCCAGCGGCGCGAGGCCGAGGAGCGCCTGCGCAGCGCGCTCGCCGAGGTCGATCGCTTGCGCGAGCGGCTGGAATTGGAGAACGCCTACCTCAAGGAGGAGATCCGGCTGGAGAGCCACCATCAGGGCATCATCGGCCGCTCGCCCGCGATCGAGGCGACCCTGCGCCAGATCGACCTCGTGGCGGCCACCGACGCCACCGTGCTGATCAGCGGCGAATCGGGCACCGGCAAGGAGCTGATCGCCCGGGCGATCCACGAGGCGGGCCGCCGCCGCGACCGGCCGCTGATCCGCGTCAACTGCGCCGCCGTCCCCCGCGAACTGTTCGAGAGCGAGTTCTTCGGCCACGCCCGGGGCGCCTTCACCGGCGCGCTGCGCGACCGGGTCGGGCGCTTCGAGCTCGCCGACGGCGGCACGCTGTTCCTCGACGAGGTCGGCGAGATCCCCCTCGATCTCCAAGGCAAGCTGCTGGGGGTGCTTCAGGAGCGCTCGTTCGAGCGCGTCGGCGAGGAGCGCACCCGCGCCGTCGACGTGCGCGTGGTGGCCGCGACCAACCGCGACCTGCGCGAGGAGGTGCGGCGCGGGCGTTTTCGCGGGGACCTCTACTTCCGCCTCAACGTCTTCCCCATCGCGGCGAGTCCCCTGCGGGAGCGGCCGGAGGACATCCCGCTGATCGCCCAGCACGTCCTGAAGGGCGCGGCGCGGCGCCTGAACATCCCCGAGCCGCGGCTCACCGAGGGCGATGCGCGCCGGCTCGCGCGCTACGCGTGGCCGGGAAACGTGCGCGAGTTGGAGAACGTCATCGAGCGCGCCGCGATCCTCGCCGTGCGCGGGCGCCTGCGCTTCGACCTGCCCGAGACCGAGCCGTCGGTCCGCGGCCTCGACCCGGCGCCCGCGCCCCTGCCCGCCGGACGGCCGCTGACGGAGGCGGAGCGGCGGGAGCGCAACCGGGCCGAGATCGCAGCAGTGCTGGCACGCGCCGGGGGCAAGGTGTTCGGGCCAGGAGGGGCCGCCGAGATGCTGGGCGTGCGCCCGACGACGCTCGCGTCGCGCATCAAGGCCATGGGGATCGATGCCAAGGGGCGGCCGTAACGATCGTCGCGAGCCTCCTGCACGATGGCCATTATGGATCGTTGCCGGAGCGCGGCGATCCCTGCCGGCTGGAGCAGGGGGCAGGAGGGGTCCTCACGAAACGCCCGACGCGTCGCCGCCGCTCGACTGACAGCCGGGATTGAGCGGGCGTTTCATCGTGGAGCGCTCTTAACCCGCCCTCAACCGCCTCGGGGCTCACTCGGCGCGTCAACCATGCCCGCGCACCGTCATCCGATCATGAAAGACCCACACCCGATCGTTCCACTGCCCGGCGACGCGCCCCTGCTTTCGGCTGCGCGGGCCTGGAGCGAAGAGCTCGCCCGCGAGCGGCGCATGGCCGCCAACACCGTCGAGGCCTACGAGCGGGATCTGCGTCAGTTCCTGATCCACCTCGACGGCCGCCTCGGGGCGCCGACGATCCCCACGGTCGTGGCCCTCAAGCCTCGCGACCTGCGCGCCTTCATGGCCGCGCGCCGGGCCGACGACATCGGCGGACGCTCGCTGATGCGGGCGCTCGCGGGTCTGCGCTCGTTCGCCAAGTACCTGGAGCGGGAAGGCCACGGCACCGTGGCGGCCCTCGGCGCCGTCCGCTCGCCCAAGGTCGAGCGCCGCCTGCCGCGCCCGCTCCCGGTTGCGGCGGCGCGCGCGCTCACCGACGCGGGCCTGCGGGCGGACGAGGACCGCGAGCCCTGGATCCTGATGCGCGACGCCGCCGTGCTCGCGCTGCTCTACGGAGCGGGGCTGCGCATCTCCGAAGCGCTCGGGCTCAGCCGCCGCGATGCGCCGCTTCCGGGGACCGACGCGGTGACGGTCACCGGCAAGGGTGCCAAGGCGCGCATGGTGCCGGTGCTGCCGGTGGTGGCCGACGCGGTCGCCGCCTACCTCGCCGCCTGCCCGCACCCGCTGCCGCCCGAGGGCCCGCTCTTCGTCGGCGCCCGCGGTGGCCCGCTCTCGCCCCGCATCATCCAGTACGCCGTGGCGCGCGCCCGCGGCGGGCTGGGGCTGACCGGAAGCGCCACGCCGCACGCGCTCCGCCACTCCTTCGCGACCCACCTCCTGGCGCGCCAGGGCGAATTGCGCGCGATCCAGGAGTTGCTCGGCCACGCCTCCCTCTCGACGACGCAGCTCTACACGAAGGTCGACGCCGGCCGCCTGATGAGCGCCTTCGACGCCACGCATCCCCGCGCCGGCAGGCCGGTTCCACCAAGGGACCGGACCTAGATGCATCAAATACAACTTGCAATATAGGGTCGAGACCTGATGCAAGGAGCGGGCATGACAGCGGTCAACGGCGCTCTAGCGCCATCCCGACGATTAAGACCATCCTCACCATTCAAGCGTACTGGATGAACGGGTACGGTGGGTCGGACGGGTGACGATGGTGGACGGCAGCCCGAGGACGAGAAGCGCGACCCACGCCAAGCATCCCGCGAGCGTGGTTGTCGCGGATTGCGACGTCGCCCGTCGGGCCGAAATCACGGACATCCTGCACCGGTTCGATCCCTCCGCCAGCGTGCTGGACGTGGAATCCGGTCCGGCCCTGATCGAAATCGTTCTGAGCCGGCGCCCGGCGCTCGCCTTCGTCGGGCTCCAGCTCGAAGGCCTGACCGGACCGGAGGCGATCGCGGTCGCGCGCAAGCGCGGCGGCATCCTACCCTGCCTCGTGCTCATCACGGCTCGGGTGCTTCCGCAATGGCAGGAGCTCGCCGTCAGCCTCGGCGCCTACGAGGTGCTCAAGACGCCCCTCGATCCGACGCACATCGAGAGCCTGCTCCACACCAACGCGCGGCGCCGGAAGCCGACGCACGTGCTGCTGGCCTCGTCCTCCGAGGCCGGCCGGACTGCGATCGGCCGGGTGCTGACCCGCAGCGGCTTCAACCTCGCGGTGGACGAGACCGATTGCGGTCGCCACGCGCTCAAGCTGCTCAAGGGCGGAAGCTACGACCTCGCCTTCATCGATGCCAAGCTCGGCGGGATCGACGGGCTGGAACTGGCCTGTCAGTTGCAGTCGTTGAGCTTGCCGACCCGCCTGACCCTGATGACCACGGGCGACCCGGAGCCGATCGCCCAGGCCGGGCGCTACTTCGGCGTCGATTTCGTGCTGAAGATGCCGTTCTACGCCCGCGACATCGACCTCGCGCTCCACCACGCGCTCGGCCTGCGCCGGCCCTACCTGCTGAACGCGATCACCGCGCCCCCGGCGCCGACCGCCCTCCTGCGCATCGCCGACCTCGTCCCCGCCCGCCGCTCGGCCTGAGCCCGGCTCAGATCCGTATCCGACCGTCGCAGGGCACGCTCACACGTGGATCGCGCGCTTGCCCACCGCGAGCGCGGCTTCCTTCACGGCCTCCGTGAGCGTCGGATGGGCGTGGCAGGTGCGGGCGATGTCCTCGGCGCTCGCCCCGAACTCCATCGCCACCGCGACCTCGGCGATCAGGTTGCCCGCATCCGCGCCGACGATGTGGACGCCGAGCACCCGGTCCGTCTGCGCATCCGCCAGCACCTTGACGAAGCCGTCCGTGGTGCCGTTGGCCTTGGCCCGGCCGTTAGCCGTGAACGGGAATTTCCCGCTGTTGTAGCGGACGCCGTCCTTCGTCAATTCCTCCTCAGTCTTGCCGACCGAAGCGACCTCCGGATACGTGTAGACCACGTTCGGGATCACCGCGTAGTTCACGTGGCCCGACTGCCCGGCCAGGATCTCGGCCACCGCCACGCCCTCGTCCTCGGCCTTGTGGGCAAGCATCGGCCCGGCGATCACGTCGCCGATGGCGTAGATGCCGGTGACGTTGGTGGCGTAGTGGCTGTCGGTCTGGATGCGGCCCTTGTTGTCGAGCCCGACGCCGACGCCCTCCAGCCCGAGCCCCTCGGTGTAGGGGACGCGCCCGATCGCCACGAGCACCACGTCCGCCGCCAGGGTCTCGGCCTCGCCGCCGGCGGCGGGCTCCACGGTGACGCTCGCGCCCTTCTTGCCGACCTCGACGCCGGTGACCTTGGTCGACAGCCTGAACACGATGCCCTGCTTGCCCATGATGCGCTGGAACTGCTTGCCGACCTCGCCGTCCATGCCCGGCAGGACGCGGTCCAGGTACTCGACGACGGTCACCTCCGAGCCGAGGCGGCGCCAGACCGAGCCGAGTTCGAGACCGATCACGCCCGCACCGATCACGATGAGCCGCTTCGGCACCGTGTCGAGTTCCAGCGCCCCCGTGGAGGACACGACCGTCTTCTCGTCGATGGTCACGCCGGGAAGCCGCGTCACGTCGGAGCCCGTCGCGATGACGATGTTCTTCGTCTCCAGCATCCGGTTGCCGCCATCCGTCGCGGTCACCTCGACGCGGCCGGCGCCCGCGATCCTGGCCGTCCCGTGGAAGGCCTCGACCTTGTTCTTCTTCAGCAGGAACTCGACGCCCTTGGTGTTGCCGTCGACGCCGTTCTGCTTGAAGCCCTGCATCTTCTTCAAGTCGAGCTTGGGCGTGCCCACGTCGATGCCGAGGTCGGAGAAGTGCTTGCTGGCCTCCTCGAAGGCCTCGGAGGCGTGCAGCATCGCCTTGGACGGGATGCAGCCGACGTTGAGGCAGGTGCCGCCGTGCGTCGCCCGCTTCTCGACGACGGCCGTGCGCAGGCCGAGTTGCGCCGCGCGGATGGCGCAGACGTAGCCGCCGGGGCCGGTGCCGATGACGACGAGATCGTAGGTGCTCATGGGTCCGCTCGTTCCTGCGTTCGCATGCGGCGTCCGCCGGGGCGGGCCGCGAAAGGTCGGCGTGATCTGAGTGGTCGGCGACCGCCCGACACGTCGAGGATCGTCCCGGTCATATAGGCTGCCTCTACGAAGAGCAGCCGGACGATCGAGGCACCGACCTCCTCGGCGGTGCCGGCCCGCTTCATCGGCACGCTCGAGCCGAGGGCCGCAGCCTCATTGCATCAGGTGCCAGCCCCGGCGCGTTCAGGCGAAGCGTCAGCTGCGCGGCGCACGCGCTCCCGATCGATAGAGGCCGGCAGTTGCGTGCTCTCGTCGATGATGGCGTGTGCCAGTTGTTCCACCGTCAGGTTCAAGGCGCCCGTCAGATCGGCGCCGCGCAGGATCGTCCCGACGAGACGCGCGCCGAGGAAGTCCGCATCCCTGAATTGGGCACCGCTGGCATCGGCTCTCGACAAGTCCGCTCTTCGCAGCTTCGTGCCGCTCCAGTTCGTCCTCGGGATGAAGGCACCGTGCACATCGAGGACGGGCACCTTCCTATTCATCGGCGGACTTCTCATCAGCGCCCATCCTCATGCGCAACGTACCGATGATCGCCTGTACGTCGATGGGGGGATCCGGGTCTCCGTCATCCAGACGACGCATTCGCAGATGCGTCTGGAGAAGCTCGAATACCGGGCTTGCAAGATCGGGGAAATCACAGATGACCTCACGCAGCACGTAGATCGCGCCCAATCGGACCTTCAGGCGTTCGTCGACAAGTTGACCGACTGCCCGATTGAACAATTCCGTGACGTGCGCACGCCGGGCCAGCTCCGCCCGTGCCGCCGCGGAACCGGCCTGCGTGCGCTCGGGTGCCAGATTTCGCCAAGCCAGGACCAAACCGCCGAAGGCCGCGAGCGCGAGGCCGAGGTTTCGCACGATCTCCGATGCGAGAACCCAGACCTGCATGGGTAAGAAAGCCGATCGGCGTCTTCATAAGTCCAGCACGAGCCGCGCCGGGTCCTCTAGGGCCTCCTTGACCCGCACCAGGAAGGTCACAGCCTCCTTCCCGTCGACGATGCGGTGGTCGTAGGAGAGCGCGAGGTACATCATCGGCCGCGCCTCGATCTTGCCGCCGCGCACAACGGGCCGCTCCTCGATGCGGTGCATCCCCAGAATGCCCGATTGCGGGGCGTTGAGGATCGGCGTCGACATCAGCGAGCCGTAGATGCCGCCGTTGGTGAT
>NZ_CAXTBY010000068.1:0-22079 GCF_964242245.1 uncultured Methylobacterium sp.
GGCCAAGCGGTCGGTGCGAGCGAGACCGCCCGCGCGGAGGCCAGTGCGATCCGCGGAGAGCGCGACGCGATCCGCAGAGAGCGTGACGCTCTCCGCACAGAGCGTGACGCGCTCCGCACAGAGCGTGACGCGCTCCGCAACGCGCGCGATGCGATGCGGGCGGAACGTGACGCAGCGCTCGCGATCTGCCAGGAAGCACGGAGCGCGCGCGAGGCCGCGGTCGCCGAGTGGGAAGCCATAGTAGACGCGATGCGCGGCAATCGCCACATTGGTTGTAAGTCTATACCATAGCTGGATATTCGTTCATGCCTATTTGGATCGCGTCATATCCTCGCTCCGGGAACACCTTCCTACGGATTGTTCTAAAGCAAGCGTTTGATTTTCAAACAGCTTCTGTATACGAAAATGACCTAAGATTTTTTGACAAAACACCTGAGCTTATTTCTACTATCGGCCATGTAGAAGCCGCTGGCCAAAATACATTTGATGCCTCTTCCCTCATCAAAACACACAATAGTCCTGTAAACGATGATGCTGCAATATATGTTATGCGCGACGGTAGAGCCGCAGTAGTATCTTTCTATCACTATCTACGTGATATTGAAAAATCAGAAGTAAGCATTGAAGATGTTATAGCAGGACCAATTTCGGTAGGCGGATGGTCTCAGCATATTGCAGCTTGGCATCCAAAGACTCGTAAGCGCACTCTTCTAGTTCGATATGAAGACATGCTTAGTTCTATACCAAGCGTGATTGACCAAATCAGCAATTTTCTTGAAGTAAAGCCCCTACGCGCGCCCATCATAAATTTTACCGACTTACACAAGCTTCATCCTAATTTTTTTCGAAGTGGAGGGAATGAGGCAGCGTTCGAAGAAATAGCAACTCATCGTGAGCTGTTTGATCAGTATCACGGCGAAACTATGCAGGAATACGGATACTACTCTGATGCTACGCGGTACGGGCGGCGCACGACGCGGGTTGAGGATGAATCCCAGATTGCGGCGCGCCAAGTCGCGGAGGTAACACACGAAGCTATTACGACTGAGCGCGATGCGGCACGAATCAAGACCGAAGCTGAGATTACGGCGCGGCAGACTGCGGAGGCCGAGCGTAATGCCGCTGCCGCAGAACGGGAGGTTGCCAGAGCCGCGGCCGAAGACATGCGCCGCGAGCGCGACGCGGCATGGGCAGAGTGCGAGACCGCAATCGATGCCCGTCAAGCTATGGAAAGCGATCGCGATGCCGCCGTGGCAGAGCGTGATGCGACCCAAATCACCAGCGACGCTCTGCGGCTTGAGCGCGATGCGGCGCAGGTCGAGGCTGAGGCTGCGGTCGAGGCGCGGCGCTTGGCGGAAACCGAGCGCGATGCCGCCGCTGCGGAGCGGGAGGTCGCCCGGGCTGCGACCGATGACATGCGCCGGGAGCGCGACGCGGCGCGCGACGCAGCCGCGGCTGCGAGCCAAGCGCAGCGAACGGCGGAATGCGAGCGCGACGCGGCGCAGATCGAGGCTGAGGCTGCGATCGAGGCGCGGCGCTTGGCGGAAACCACGCGCGACGCCGCTGCCGCAGAGCGGGAGGTCGCCCGAGCCGCGGCCGATGACGTGCGGCACGAGCGCGACGCGGCGCGAGCCGCGATTGCGGCTGCGAGCCGAGCACAAAGGACTGCGGAAACCGAGCGCGACGCCGCCGCGGCGGAGCGAGATGCAACGCGGTCAGCCATCGACAGGGTCTCGCAGGAGGGTGATGCGATGCGCACCGCGAGCGCGTCCGCCCTGACGGCCGCGTTGACCGAGCGCGATGCCGCTGCCGCGGATCGTGACGCGGCGCGATCCGACGTGGCGCTGGCGCAGGGGACGCAGCGCCTCCTCGAGGCGGAGCGCGACGCGGCCCACGCGGGCCAAGCGGCGGCCGAGCACGCGCGGGAGCGCGCCGAGAGCCGGTACAGCGCCTTCCTGCACTGGAGCGTCGCTTTCCACGACTCCACGGCGGCGTCGTTGAGTTGGAAGCTGACCCGGCCCCTGCGATGGCTGCGGATCGGCCGGCCGAAGAGACCGCCGATGCCGGACGTATGAGCGCCGGAATAGGGAATTTCGTCGGGCGATGTGCCTGCGGCGCGACGTGCAGGGACGGAACGATGTGTTAACCCTGTTCCTCGGATAACCGCGGCTCCAGCCCTCGCACGTCGAAGCCGGCCCGCGCGAGCTTTGAGGATTCGATCCGGATCATGAGCGCCCCTCCCCGCCTTCGCGCCGCAACGCTCGTCCGCCTCGGCCTGATCGCGGCTGCCCTGCCCGGTTCGACGGGCGCCGTGGCCGCGCCGCGGGCGTCGAAGGCCGTACCTGCGGCGATCGCCATCGATTACGGCATCGCGCTGGCCGGCCTGCCCATCGGCACGGCGCACCTGGCCGGGAATTTTGAGGGCGCGAAGTATCGCGTCGACGTGTCGGCGACGCTGACGGGCCTCGCCGGCGCGATCACCGGCGGCCAGGGCTCGGCCCGATCCTCCGGCACGATCGCGGCGGGGCCGCAGCCGAGCGCCTTCTCGATCGCGACGCGGACCACGAATTCCGGCATCGCCGTGCGGATGGCGCTCGCCCACGGCAACGTCACGCAGTCCGAGGTGACGCCGCCGCTGGTCGACATGGACGACCGCGTGCCGGTCTCGCCCGCCAACAAGCGCGGCATCATGGACCCGGCGAGCGCCCTGCTGATGCCGGCGCGCGCGCGCGGAGACCTCACCGACCCCGAGAACTGCAACCGCACGCTGCCGGTCTTCGACGGCGCGACGCGCTTCAACGTGGTGCTGAGCTACGGCGAGACGAAGTCCCTGGAGAAGCCGGGCTATGCTGGCCCGGTGCTGGTCTGCAACGCCCGCTACCAAGCGATCGCCGGCCACCGGCCGGACCGGCCGGGGGTGCGCTTCATGGAGGAGAACCGCGACATGTCGGTCTGGCTCGCGCCGGTCGAGGGCACGCGGATGCTCGTGCCCATCCGGATCTCGGTGCGCACCACCATCGGCACCAACATCATCGAGGCGACCCGCTGGGTCCGTACCGGCGCCACGGCCGAGGCGCCGGCCGCGAGCGGCAGCGTGGCGAGCCTCGGACGCTGAGCCCGATGCGCGCGCTCGCCGGCCTCGCGGTCCTGCTCGCGGCGTCCACGGCCGAGGCCCAGCCCAGGGACGCCGGTGAAGGCGCCTGCGGCGGGAACGCGTATTCCTCGGCCGAGGTGACCGAGGGGCGCCGGCCCCGGCACGGGCCGCTCACCGCCGTGCCCGACACCCTCTGCGCCGACATCGAGGCGCCGCCGCCGGTCCGGATCGAGCTCTACGGCGCGACCGGCAGGGACAGTTCCGCGTCCGGGCTTGGCGGCAGAGGGCCCGCCGCCCCATATGCCGCGGGTTCCCGGCGCGGCGCGAGGCCGCCGGGCGACTGACGGCGTCTTCGCGCATCCCAGCCGGCTTCGTGCAGGCCGGCCTGCAAGCGGACCGGCAAGCGGACCGGTAAGAGCGGCTCTCCGCCGAAGGGATTGCCCCGATCCTCACCCAACGGCGTTCCCTCCCCCCGTCGGCCCGCGCGCGCGGCGTCACGGCGGTGCTCGGGCCGACCAACACCGGCAAGACGCATCTGGCCATCGAGCGGATGCTGGCGCACCCGACCGGCATGATCGGCCTGCCACTCAGGCTGCTCGCCCGCGAGGTCTACCTGCGGGTGGTCGCCCGGGTCGGCGTCGAGAAGGTGGCGCTCGTCACGGGTGAGGAGAAGATCAAGCCCGACCGGCCGCGCTACTGGATCGCGACCATCGAGGCGATGCCGCGCGACCTCGACGTGGCGTTCGTGGCCATCGACGAGATCCAACTGGCGGCCGACATGGACCGCGGCCACGTCTTCACCGACCGGCTCCTGTACCAGCGCGGTCGCGAGGAGACCCTGCTGATCGGCTCCTCGACCATGCTGCCGCTGGTCAGGTCGCTGATCCCCAACGTCCACACCACGACGCGCCCGAGGCTGTCGAAGCTGACGTTCGCCGGCGAGACGAAGATCTCCCGGCTGCCCCGGCGCACCGCGATCGTCGCGTTCTCGGCCGAGGAGGTCTACGCCATCGCCGAGCTGATCCGGCGCCAGCGTGGGGGAGCGGCGGTGGTGCTGGGCGCGCTCTCGCCGCGGACCCGCAACGCGCAGGTGGAGCTCTACCAGTCCGGCGACGTCGACTACCTCGTGGCCACCGACGCGGTCGGGATGGGCCTGAACCTCGACGTCGATCACGTGGCGTTCGCCGCCAACTGGAAGTACGACGGCACCCGCTTCCGCAAGCTGACGCCGGCCGAGATGGGGCAGATCGCGGGCCGCGCCGGGCGCCACCTCTCGGACGGCACCTTCGGCTCGACCGGCCGCTGCCGTCCGTTCGAGCCCGAGATGGTCGAGGCCCTGGAGAGCCACAGCTTCGAGCCCTTGCGCGTCCTGCAATGGCGCAACCCCGACCTGCGCTTCGCCTCGCTCGCCGCCCTCCAGGAGAGCCTCGACGAGCACCCGCGCGAGCCGGGGCTGACCCGCGCGCCGATGGGCGAGGACCAGCAGGCGCTGGAGATCCTGATGCGCGAGGACGACATCCGTGATCTGGCGTCCAATCCCGCCGGCGTGAAGCGCCTGTGGGACGTCTGCGGCGTGCCCGACTACCGCAAGGTCCACCCCCAGACCCACGCCGACCTCGTGGCCCAGCTCTACCGCTTCCTGATGCGGGGCATGGCCGGGCGCATCCCCGACGAGTGGTTTGCCGGCCACGTCGCGATGATCGACCGCACCGACGGCGACATCGACGCGCTGTCGCAGCGGATCGCGCAGGGGCGGACCTGGACCTTCGTGGCCAACCGCCCCGACTGGCTGCGCGACCCGGAACATTGGCAGGGCGAAACGCGTCGGGTAGAGGACAGGCTGTCCGACGCCCTGCACGAACGCCTCGCGAGCCGCTTCGTCGATCGGCGCACCAGCGTCCTGATGCGGCGCCTGAGAGAGAACACGATGCTGGAAGCCCAGATCACCGCCGACGGTGACGTCACCGTCGAGGCGCAGCACGTCGGCCATCTGCACGGTTTCCTGTTCGTGCCCGACGCGAGCGCCGAGGGGCACGAGGCCAAGACGCTGCGCAGCGCCGCCGAGAAGGCGCTGGCCGGCGAGATCGAGGCGCGGGCCGAGCGGTTCGCCTCGGCCGCCGACGCCGCCCTCGTGCTGAGCCACGACGGCGTGATCCGCTGGACCGGCGCGCCGGTGGCCAAGCTCACCCCCGGCGACAAGATCTTCGCGCCGGGCATCCGCCTGCTCGCGGACGACGCCCTGGCCGGGCCCCAGCGGGAGAAGGTCGCGGGCCGGCTCGACGCGTGGCTGAAGGCGCAGGTTGTGCGCCTGCTCGGGCCGCTGATGGAGATCGAGTCGGCCGCCGACATCACCGGGCTCGCCAAGGGCATCGGCTTCCAGGTGGTCGAGGCGCTGGGCGTGCTGGAGCGCGCCCGCGTCGCGCAGGAGATGCGCACCCTCGACCAGGACGGGCGCGGGGCGTTGCGCCGCCACGGCGTGCGCTTCGGCGCCTACCACCTGTTCCTGCCGGCCCTGCTGAAGCCGGCCCCGCGCACGCTGGCCGCCCAGCTCTGGGCGCTCGGCAACGGCGGCCTGGAGCAGCGCGGCCTCGACGAGATCGCGCACTTGGCCGGCTCCGGGCGCACCTCGATCAAGGTGGACCCGGAGATCGCCAAGGGCCTCTACCGCGCGGCGGGTTTTCGCGTCTGCGGCGCGCGGGCGGTGCGCGTCGACATCCTGGAGCGGCTGGCCGACCTGATCCGGCCAGCGGTCGCCTACCGGCCAGGCACCACCCCGGGCGATCCGCCGGCGGGCGCCGCGGACCGGGACGGGTTCGTGGCCACCGTCGGCATGACCTCGCTGGTCGGCTGCTCGGGCGAGGACTTCGCCTCGATCCTGACCTCGCTGGGCTACGCGGCCGAGACCCGCCTCGGCCCGGCCATCACCGTGCCGCTGCTGCCGGCCGCCGCGACCGCGCCGGTGCAGCCGACGGCGCCCGCGGGCGCCGCGACGGAGGCCGCCGAGGCGGCGTCCGAAGCCGCGCCCACCACGGCGGAGGTCGCCGCAACTGTCGGCGGCGATGCGCCGGACGAGGCCGCGGACGCGACGACACCGGACGCGGACACGGACGCGACGACCCCGGACACGGAGGCGGTGCCGGCCGTCGCGGACGCATCACCGGTCGAGCCGGCGCCGGCCGTCACTCAACCCGTGGAAGCCCCACCTCCCGTCATCGCCGAGGCACCCGCCCTGGAGGCCGCCGAGCCCGCGCCCGCGGAGGCCGAACCGGCGACCGAGCCGGCCACGGCCGATGCCATGGACGAGGCGGCCGCCGGGGACGATTCGGTGCTCGCCGAACCCGGAGCCGACGCCGCGGCGGAGCCGGAGGCGGCCAATCCGGCGACGGTGCAGGTCTGGACCCTTCAGCGGCACCAGCGTCAGGCCAATCCGCGGCAGCGCCCGCGGGATGCCAGCCGCGGCGGTCGCGACGCCGCGCCGCAGGGCGAGGCGCGGCGGGAGGGCGAGCCGCGCCGCGAGGGCGGCCGGGACCGGCCGCAGCGGCCGCAGGCGGCTGAGGGCCGCGACCGGCCCCCGCGCCAGGATCGTCCGGACGGGGGCCGGCGCCAGGAGGGCGGCCCGCGGCGCGAGCGCTTCGAGCCGGGGGCACGCCCCGAACGCCGGGACGAGCCCCGCCACGCCGGGCCGCGCCCAGACGCGCGACCGCCGCGGCGCGAGCGCGCACCCGATCCGGATTCGCCGTTCGCCAAGCTCGCCGCTCTGAAGGCGCAGATGGAAGCGGGCGAGGGCGGCAAGCGCTGAGCCTCCTGCGCGCGGAATGAAGGCGGGGCGGCAGCGGCTGGACAAGTGGTTGTGGTTCGCCCGGCTGGCGCGAACCCGGTCGCTCGCCGCCCGCCTCGTCGAGGACGGCCACGTCCGCATCAACGGCGCGCGGACCACCGCGGCGGCGCGGGGGGTCGCGGTCGGCGACGTGGTCACCGTCGCGGCCGCGCACGCCACCGCGGTCCTGCGGGTCGCCGACCTCGGGACGCGGCGCGGGCCTGCGCCGGAGGCACGCGGGCTCTACGTCGATCTCTCGACGGGAGACGATGCACCCGCGGGCGATCCGCCCCCGGAATCGGGACCCTTGTAGGCAGGCCACAGTGCCGCGGCGCGCACCCCGCGCGGGGCGGCCGTGCTTGTCAGCCTTCCCGGCAGGGGCTAGAGCCGTGGGCTTCCGGGGCCGCATGGCCGGCCCGTCGACATCCCCGCCGAACGAGGCCCGAGCGCGGGACCGTTCGAGCGCCCGGCAGCCGCGGATGCGAGCTTGCGCGGATCGAGGACGAAAATCGGCTCATGACCTACGTCGTCACCGACAATTGCATCAAGTGCAAGTACATGGACTGCGTGGAGGTCTGTCCGGTGGACTGCTTCTACGAGGGCGAGAACATGCTCGTCATCCATCCGGACGAGTGCATCGATTGCGGCGTCTGCGAGCCGGAATGCCCGGCCGAGGCGATCAAGCCCGACACCGAGCCGAGCCTCGAAACGTGGCTCAAGATCAACGCGGACTACGCCAAGAGCTGGCCCAACATCACCCAGAAGAAGGATGCGCCCGCCGACGCCAAGGCGTGGGACGGCGTGTCCGGCAAGGAGGCGCACTTCTCGGCCCAGCCCGGCACCGGCGACTGAGGGTGCCTCGCGAAGCGTCCGGTCAATTCCCGACTTCGCTCGGGCGCCGACAGCGTGTTCGGCGCTACGTGAGGAACTTTGAGCCGGCGCTCCGCTCGGACCGCGAGCGCGGGACGCTCAACATCATCTGCCTCGACCGGCGCCTAAGCTCCGCGCGCGGTGCGTCCGGCAGGGGAAACGTGCGCGCATGCGGCCCGTCGGCGCTTTGATTCGGCGCCCGGTTCGTGCTACATAATCTCCCTGCCGTCGCTCGCGCCTGACGTGCTCCCTGCCGCGTCGAGAGGCGTGGAATCCGGGTTCTCCAGGAAAACAGGATGCACGCGCTCGACCCCCTGAAGGCGTCGCCTTCGGTGGCCGTTCACTTATGGCTTGTGCCCGGTGGCACCTGGGACCTGACGTTCATGTGCCCGACGGGTCGGTGAACGGCAGCGGGTGTTCGAGGCCGGGTGTTCCATCCCGGACGATATGGTTGGACGCGGGTTCGTCGAGCCTGCGCGATGTTCTGGAGGCCCTTCTCGCATGACCACAGCCAAGAAGCCGACGACGGGCCGCCAGGGATTCAAGACGGGCGAGGCGGTGGTGTATCCCGCTCACGGCGTCGGCCGCATCACCGCGATCGAGGAGCAGGAGATCGCCGGCTACAAGCTGGAGCTGTTCGTGGTGTCCTTCGAGAAGGACAAGATGGTCCTGCGCGTTCCGACCGCGAAGGCCAACAGCGTCGGTATGCGCAAGCTCGCTGAGCCGGAACTCCTCAAGAAGGCTCTGGACCTCCTGACGGGCCGCGCCCGGGTCAAGCGGACGATGTGGTCGCGTCGTGCCCAGGAATACGAGGCCAAGATCAATTCCGGCGACCTGCTCTCGGTCACCGAGGTCGTGCGCGACCTCTACCGGTCCGAGGCGCAGCCGGAGCAGTCCTACAGCGAGCGCCAGCTCTACGAGGCGGCCCTCGACCGCATCGTGCGCGAGATCTCGGCGGTCAACCGGATCACCGAGACCGAGGCACTCAAGCTGATCGAGCAGAGCCTGTCGAAGTCTCCCCGCCGCGCCAAGGAGGCTGAGGCGGAAGCAGAGGACATCCAGGAGGAGGCGGCCTGAAGGCGCGCTTTTCCCGAACGTGGTTGGTCTGAAAAAGCCCGGTGCTTCCGCGCCGGGCTTTTTCGTGGGCCCGTACATCCGTGGCCAGGGCGTATTCCCTCCGATCCTCGCGGGCGGTGTTGAACATACGGGATCGTCCATCCCCCTCCGGGCATTGCGCCGTTGCCGGGGTCCATCGCGGAGGCGGACCGACGGGCCGAACGAGCGGGTCGACGCGTCCTGCTGCATCGCGGCGGAACCTTCGCCTCCGCCCTCCAGTTGTGGCAGGGCCTAGTGCGGGTCTACGGCGGTGCTGGCGAGACCTCGGTTCGCGGCCGAAGCCGCACATCGCTCGGAAGAAAGAGACAGGCGGCATGGCGGAAATCGCAGGAATTCGGCGGCAGTTCATCCGCACCGCGATGGAGGCTCCATTCCTCCAGCGCGACGAGGAGCGGGGTCTGGCCGTGAGCTGGAAGGACGACCGCGACGAGCGTGCCCTTCATAAGTTGATCTCCGCGCACATGCGCCTCGTCATCGCCCTGGCAGGGCGTTTCCGCCACTACGGCCTGCCGATGGCCGATCTTGTCCAGGAGGGCCATGTCGGCCTGATGGAGGCCGCCGCCCGCTTCGAGCCCGAGCGGGAGGTACGCTTCTCCACCTACGCGACGTGGTGGATTCGCGCCTCGATCCAGGATTACATCCTGCGCAACTGGTCGATCGTCCGCGGCGGCACGAGCTCGGCCCAGAAGGCCTTGTTCTTCAATCTGCGCCGCCTGCGCGCCCGGCTGATGCAATCGACCGAGGAGCGGGTCGGCGACGAGATCCACCGCCGCATCGCAACCGCCATCGGCGTCTCCCGCGAGGACGTGGCCTTGATGGACGCCCGCCTGTCGGGCCCCGACATGTCGCTCAACGCCTCGGTCGGCGACGAGAGCGAGGCGTCTTCCGAGCGGATGGACTTCCTCGTCGACGGCGCGGCCCTGCCGGACGAGACCGTCACCGCGACGGTGGACGGCGAGCGCCGCCATCTCTGGCTTCAGCAGGCGCTCACCGTCCTGTCCGAGCGCGAACTGCGCATCCTGCGCGAGCGGCGTCTGGCGGAGGATCAGGCGACCCTGGAGGCGCTCGGCCACCGCCTCGGCATCTCCAAGGAGCGCGTGCGCCAGATCGAGAACCGCGCGCTGGAGAAACTGCGCCGGGCGCTGGCCGACCGCTTCCCGCAGACGACGGGCGCGGCCTACGCCGGCTGACCCCTGGCGGTACGCGACGATGCACGAAGAAGGCCCGACCGGATGGTCGGGCCTTCTTCGTATCTGGTATCCGAAGCGCCGCTCAGCCCGGCAGGACCTGCACCTTCCCCGTCGGCAGGCCGCCGAGTGCCGCCTCGTCGAGCCCGAGGTGCGCCCGCACCAGGGCATGCGGCGTCAGCGCCACCCACTGTGCCAGGGACACGTCGGCGTAGGTCGGGGACCTGAACATTTCGAGGAAGCGCAGCGTGGTCGCCCCGGTGTTCTCGATGTAGTGCCCCATGGCGAAGGGCACGTAGCCGACATCGCCCGCACGGTAGTCGAAGGTTCGCGCCTTCGATTCCGAGCCGAACACCGTCATCCGCGCCGTGCCGTCGATGTAGTACTGCCACTCGTCGCCGTTCGGGTGCCAGTGCAGTTCCCGCATGGCCCCGGGCTCGACCTCGACGAGGGCCGCCGCGATGGTCTTCGAGGCGGGAAACACCGTCGAGTCGGTGATGCGCACGCTGCCGCCGCGGGTGCGGATTGGCGCCTGCGCCAGCATGCGGTGGCTGAAGCTCTGCGGGATCGGGCCGGCCCCGCCCATCCTGTCGGCGGCGAGCGGCCCCGGCTTCGGGCCTGGAAAGATGTAGAGCTCCTCCTTCGGCAGCCCCGCGAAGGCCTCCTCCGGTAGGCCGAAGTTCTTGGCCAGCACGTCCCTCGGGGTGTGCGCCAGCCAGTCCGTGATCAGGAATGTCGAGTCTTCGGAGAACGCGCCGTCGTCGAAGACGAGCAGGAACTCGCAGCCGTCGATCTCGGATTCCAGACCCTGGATCGAGTGCGGGATGCCGGAGGGAAAGTACCAGAGGTCGCCCTCCGATACGTCGTCGGCGAAGGTCCGCCCGTCCTGGTCGACGGCGGTAATCCGCGCACGCCCCTTGAGCATGTAGGACCATTCGGCTTCCTTGTGCCAGTGCATCTCCCGGACGGCGTCGGCCTTCAGCCGCATGTTGACGCCGGCCATCGCCTTCGAGATCGGCAATTCGCGGATCGTGGTCTGCCGGGCCCAGCCGCCCTCTTCGAGCCGCATGTGGCTGTCGGCGAACGACCATTTCAGGTTCGGCATGGTGCCGTGGTCGGTCTTCGGCGGACGCAGGGTGAACGGGTCCTGCGCCTCGCGTGCCGGGTTCTTCGGGCCGAGGATATCGGCACCGTCCGGTTCGCGGATCGGCGCGGGGGCACCGGCTGCGCCCTGGGCCGCGCCGCCGAGTAGCGCGCCGCCGGCGGCACCCGCAATCAGGCCGCGGCGTGAGAGGTCGGTCATCGGGCAAGGTCCGGGTTCAGGAAATGAAATGGGCCGGCCGGTCGCGCGGCCGGCCCTCAAGGTCGCGCCTTACCGCGGGGCGGAAATGTTGCGCGTCGAGCCGGTGGCGTCGGCCGGGCCGGGCTTGATGCTCCACAGCTCGGTCGGGAGCGCGGCCGGTGCGTCGGGCTTGTAGAAGGCCGAGTCCTGGATGTGCGAGGTGGTGAACAGGATCGTCCCGTCCGGCGCCTCGGCGAAGGTGTCGGGCCAGCGCAGGCGCGGGTCCTGAACGAGCACGCTCGGCGTGCCATCCTTGGCCGACAGGTCGCGGACCTTGATCGCGTCCTCCTGCGGGGCGCTCACGTACATGCGGCCGTCGTGGCGGCTGATGATCAGCCCGTCGGCCGGCCCGTTCTCGCCCACCGTCTCGACCTTGCCCGAGAGGCTCTTGTCGGTGAGGGCTGCCGGCACCACCGCCGCGGTGAGCCACCCCGTCAGCGCGTCGGTCGACACGCTGTAGAGCGTCTTGCCCTTGATCGCCTGCCAGTACAGCGTCCTGCCGTCCGTCGAGAGGGCGATGCCGTCGGCCGAGAACTCGACGCCGCGCCCGTCGGGCCGGCGCAGCGGCTTGCCGTCGTAGGTCACGGTCACGCTCTTGTCCGGCATCGTCGAGGGGTCGCCGTCGAGCAGGCGCCGGGCCTTGCCGCTATCGAGATCGACCACGACGAGGGCGCCGCTCGCGCCGGAATCGGTGAGGTAGGCGGTCTTGCCGTCGGGCGAGAAGCGCACGTCGTTGAGGTAGGAGCCCTGCGGCGCCACGCTCGTGTCGAAGGCGATGGTGCGCGCCGGCTTGTTGGTCTTCAGGTCGATCTCGACGAGCTTCGGCCCGTCCTTGACCACGGCCGCCATCGCAGGCGCGGCCGGATCGAGCACCCAGACGTTGCCCTGTGGATCGGCGACGACGCTCTGAACGCAGACCCAGTGATCCTTGGCCGACACCTCGTCCTTCCGCGCGTTGCGCCACGCGTTCCATTCGGCATCCGGGAACGGCGTCAGCGCGCCGTCATTCAGCTCGGCGACGGAAACCGCGCTGTCCTCAGTCCAGCGCGGGAAATTGACGAAGATGCGCCCGTCCTTCGAGACGGTGACGCCGGTGACCTGATGGTCGAAGCTCGCGACCTTGGTCAGTTGCGGCCCCGGAGCCGCGGGCGCCTGGGCGAAGGCCGGCGCCGCGAGCATGGTGCCGGCGAGCAGCGCGAGCGCGCGGGCGTGGGGAATCGAACCTGTCATGGCGGGCATTCTCGTAAGGGAAGGGACGTGTTCCCTGCCTCCAACGCGGCTGGTTCCGGCCAAGCTTCATCCTCAGCGGGCAACCGTCCCCGCTCAGGGCGCATCACGCGCGCCCGTCGGCGGGCCGGTCGGGTCGAGCGCCCGCGCCATCCGCTCGATCCGGTCGGCGGCCCGCGCCACGCCGTCGGCCACGCGCGCGGATTGTCCCGCGCGCGATCTGGCCTCCGCCTCGGCCTCAGCCCGCAGGCGCGCCGCCTCGGCCTCGGCCAGCGCCAGCCGCCGCCTCAGCTCCGCGACCTCGTCGGAGATCGTGAGCGCGGCCATCACCTGCAGGCGCATGTCGCCGATCTCGCCGAAAGATCCGCGCATCTCGGCCACGCGCGCGTCGAGGCCGGCCGCGAGTTCGGACAGGTGTGCCTCCTCGCCCTCGCCGCAGGCCATGCGGTAGCTCTTGCCGTCGATGGTGACGCTGATCTGAGGCATCGCTCGCTCGCCGAACCGTCGTCGGAGGATTGGGAGCGCCGGCCTGCCCGGAGGTCAAGCGCGGCTCCGCTCATGTCCCGGGGGGGTGGCCTCCGGCCGGTCCTGCGAGCACGCCCTCGACCGCGCCGATTGCCCGGTCCAGGCGCCGGCCGACAACGTCCGCGGCGGTCTCGACCTCGGAGAGCCGCGCGCTCGCGGCATCCAGCGCGGCCGCCAGCCGTGCGCGGTCCTCGGCCATGATCGCGCGTTCGGCCGCGATGTCGTCGGGGTTCGCCTCCGCCTCGATCCGGCGCGCGACCGCCGCTTCGAGGCGGTCGAGCGCTTCGCCGAGCCGCGCGAGGGCGTCGTCGATCGGGTCTGTGGACGCGTCGGAGGGCTGGCTCATCGTGAGGCAAGGTTTCCCCCAAGGCGCCCCGGAACGCCAGCCGGAAGCGATATGCATCCGCGCGGAATCGCCGGCCCGGCGGAAAGCGGTGCATTCGCCGATCGGCGTACCCGGTTTGTCAGGTCCCGCGCTTTGACAGCCGAGGGCACCATGTTAGACGGCCGACGCGCCAAAGTTTTTCGGATCAGCCCCCGTGCCACGCTCGAGGCCCTTGCCCGCATCGTCCGTCGATCGGATGGTCCCTGGCGGCCGGCGGGCGGCACCCAGGTTCATCGCACGTTCAATTCAGGCGATCATAGAGCCGGCCGCAGCGCGGGCCGAACCCGGATGCATCGCTCACGCCCCCAGGAAACGGCGCCGGTCGCGCGGCGCCCCCCAATCGCAAGGAGTCACGCCGTGACGGTGAAGGTTGCCATCAACGGGTTCGGGCGCATCGGCCGCAACGTGCTGCGCGCGATCCACGAGGCGGGCCGCTCGGACATCGAGGTGGTCGCGATCAACGATCTCGGTCCGGTGGAGACCAACGCCCACCTGCTGCGCTTCGATTCCATCCACGGCCGCTACCCGGGCACCGTCGCGGTCGAGGGCGAGGTGCTCGTGGTAGACGGCAAGCGCATCCGCGTCACCGCCGTGCGCAACCCGGCCGAGCTGCCGCACCGCGAGCTCGGCGTCGACGTCGCGCTCGAATGCACCGGCATCTTCACCGCCCGCGACAAGGCCAAGGTCCACCTCGACGCCGGCGCCAAGCGCGTCCTCGTCTCGGCGCCGGGCGACGGCGCGGACCTGACGGTGGTCTACGGCGTGAACCACGACAAGCTGACCGCCGAGCACCGGGTGGTCTCGAACGCCTCGTGCACCACGAACTGCCTCGCGCCGGTCGCCAAGGTGCTGAACGAGCTCGTCGGCATCGAGCGCGGCTTCATGACCACGATCCACTCCTACACCAACGACCAGCCCTCGCTGGACCAGATGCACAAGGACCTCTACCGCGGCCGCGCCGCCGCGCTCTCGATGATCCCGACCTCGACGGGCGCGGCCAAGGCCGTCGGCCTCGTCCTGCCCGAGCTGAAGGGCCGGCTCGATGGCACCGCACTCCGCGTGCCGACCGCGAACGTCTCGGCCGTCGATCTGGTGTTCACCGCCAAGCGGACGACATCGGTCCAAGAGATCAACGACGCGATCAAGGCCGCGGCGGAAGGCGCCCTGCGCGGCGTGCTGGCCGTCACCGACCAGCCCAACGTCTCGATCGACTTCAACCACGATCCCCACTCGTCCACCTTCCACCTCGACCAGACCAAGGTGATGGACGGTTCGTTCGTGCGAATCCTGGCTTGGTACGACAACGAGTGGGGCTTCTCGAACCGCATGGCCGACACGGCCGTGGCGATGGCCAAGCTGATCTGACCCGGATCGACGGAACCGCGCCCGCGATCCGCCGCGGGCGCGGCGTTTCAGGCGCATCGGGATCGCGGATCCGGATGCGAAGGGGCGGGCTTCCGAGGAAGCCCGCCGAACCGAAGACCGAAGGCTGCGCCCACGATGACCGAAGCCTCGCCAGCACCCGCAATCCCACACGATTTTATCCCGCAGACGCCAGCGGCGACCGTGGAGCCGAGCCCGGCACCGGCCATCCCTGTCGGCGCGACGCCGATCCCGGCCAATCAGCTCTTCGATCAGCTTGCCCGGATCGAGGACAAGACCTCGCGAATCGAGGACAAGTACGCCCGCTCCGAGTCGCTCTTGAGCCGCGTCGAGGACAAGGTCGAGGGCGCGGTCAACCGCATGAACGAGGCCGCCCGCCAGTCCGACCTTGCCGCGCTCCGCGGCGAGATGCGCGGGCTGACCGAGCGCACCCGGCGGCTTCCAGGGACCGGCGCCCTGGTGCTCGCCGCGATCATCACCGCCGTGCTCACCGTGGTGCTGATGGTCGCCGTGCAGCGGCTGAACCTCGACAGCCTGCTGCCGCCCCGCGCCGGCTCCCCCTCGACCGCGCGCTGACGCCTCACCCGCTCCGCAGGGCCCGATGACCGCTTTCCGCACCCTCGACGATGCCGGTCCGCTCAAGGCCAAGCGCGTACTCCTGCGCGTCGATCTGAACGTGCCGATGGAGGGCGGCCACGTCACCGACGCGACCCGGATCGCGCGCGTGGTACCGACGATCCGCGAGATCGCCGACCAGGGCGGCCGGGTGGTGCTGCTCGCCCATTTCGGCCGGCCGAAGGGCCGTCGCGAGCCGCGGGACTCGCTCCGGCCCGTGCTCGCGACGCTCTCGGGCGAGCTCGGCCGGCCGGTGGCCTTCGCCGAGGACTGCGTCGGCGCACCGGCCTCCGCGGCCATCTCCGCGATGCGGGACGGCGACGTGCTCCTCCTGGAGAACACCCGCTACCACGCGGGCGAGGAAGTGAACGATCCGGCCTTCGCCGCGGCGCTCGCCGAGAACGGCGACGTCTACGTCAACGAGGCGTTCTCGGCCGCCCATCGGGCGCACGCCTCGACGGAAGGACTCGCCCGCCGCCTTCCCGCCTATGTCGGCCGCCTGATGCAGGCCGAGCTCGACGCGCTGACCAAGGGCCTGGAAGCGCCTGCGCGCCCGGTGATCGCGCTCGTGGGCGGGGCCAAGGTCTCCTCCAAGATCGATCTGCTGGAGAACCTCGTCACCAAGGTCGACATGCTGGTGATCGGCGGCGGCATGGCCAACACCTTCCTGCACGCGCAAGGGCTGACCGTCGGCACGTCGCTGTGCGAGAAGGACCTCGCCGACACCGCGAGACGCATCATCGCGGCGGCAGAGGCGGCCGGCTGCAGGATCATCCTGCCGGTCGACGCGGTCGTCGCCTCGGCGTTCCAGGCGAACGCCCCTCATGAGACCGTCGCCGTCGACGCGGTGCCCGAGGCCGGCATGATCCTCGATGCCGGTCCGCGATCGGTGGCCGAGATCACGGCCGCGATCGACGGAGCCGCGACGCTGGTCTGGAACGGACCGCTCGGCGCCTTCGAGCTCACGCCCTTCGACGCGGCCACCGTCGCCGCCGCCCGGCACGCGGCCGCGCGCACGCGGGCCGGAAAGCTCGTCTCGGTGGCCGGCGGGGGCGACACGGTGGCGGCGCTGAACCGCGCGGGCGTCGCGGATCAGTTCAGCTACGTCTCCACCGCTGGCGGCGCCTTCCTCGAGTGGCTGGAGGGCAAGGCCCTGCCGGGGGTCGAGGCGTTGCGCGCCTGAGCGCTTGAAGATGGCCGACACGACGATCGATGGGACGGAGCAGGGACGATGGCGCGGATCACGTTGAGGCAGCTTCTCGATCACGCCGCCGAGTACGCCTACGGCGTACCGGCCTTCAACATGAACAACATGGAGCAGGGGCTCGCCATCATGGCGGCGGCCGATGCCACCGACTCGCCGGTGATCCTCCAGGCGAGCAAGGGCGCGCGCGCCTACGCCAACGACGTGGTGCTGGCCAAGCTCATCGACGGCCTCGTCGAGATCTACCCGCACATCCCCGTCTGCATGCACCTCGACCACGGCAGCGACGCGGCCACCTGCGCCACAGCGATCCAGTACGGCTTCACCTCGGTGATGATGGACGGCTCCCTGAAAGCTGACGGCAAGACCCCGGCGGACTACGCCTACAACGTCGACATCACCCAGAAGGTCTCCGAGATGGCGCACTGGGCCGGCGTCTCCGTCGAGGGCGAGCTCGGCGTTCTGGGCTCGCTCGAGAGCGGCGAGGGCGAAGCCGAGGACGGTCACGGCGCGGAAGGGCAGCTCTCGCACGACCAGTTGCTGACCGACCCGGACGAGGCGGTGAAGTTCGTCACCGCCACCAAGGTGGATGCGCTGGCGGTGGCGATGGGCACCAGCCACGGCGCCTACAAGTTCACCCGCCAGCCGGACGGCGACGTGCTCGCGATGAACGTCATCGAGGAGATCCATCGCCGCCTGCCGACGACCCACCTCGTCATGCACGGCTCGTCCTCGGTGCCGCAGGACCTGCAGGACATCATCAACCGCTACGGCGGCCAGATGAAGCCGACCTGGGGCGTGCCGGTCGAGGAGATCCAGCGCGGAATCAAGCACGGCGTGCGCAAGATCAACATCGATACCGACAACCGCATGGCGCTCACCGGTCAGATCCGGAAGGTGCTCACCGAGAACCCTGCCGAGTTCGACCCGCGCAAGTATCTCAAGCCCGCCATGGAGGCGATGACCAAGCTGTGCCGTCAGCGCTTCGAGGAGTTCGGCACCGCCGGACAGGGGGCTAAGATCCGCCCGATCTCGGTCTCGGCCATGGCCAAGCGCTACGCGAACGGCTCGCTCGATCCAAAGATCGAGGCGGCCTGAAGCGAGGTCGATTGGCGTGGTAAGCGTCGGAAGCGCGCATCCCTCTCGCATTGCAGCTTACGGATGCGCCTACGCCGTCTCCGGACGGTACTCGAACGAAGCGCGGGTCCCTCCCCTGAGCGGGACAGGGTGAGAGATGAGAACTCACCGGACAGGTCACGCCCCTCACGCCAACCCTCTCCCCCTGGGAGAGGGAGCCGCGTGGTGCTGCGTGCGTCTTTTCGGACGCCGGAGCGCCGAGATTCGTGAAAGCGCGAACGCTGGGAGAGTAAGCCCCGCTCCGCTTCCCCGAACCGCGCGAGGCCGGTATCACGGCGCATGACCGAAGCGCCCCGCCTCACCCTGCTGACGCCGCACCACGTCGGCCCCGAACAGGTCGATGCACTCGTGCCGGCGCTCGATACCGCGCTCGCGGCCGGCGACGTCGCCGCGGTGATCCTGCGCTTGGCGCCCTCCGACGCGCGCAGCCTGATCGCCCTGGTCAAGCGCGTAACGCCGCGGGTGCAGGCGGCCGGGGCGGCCCTGCTCGTCGCGTGCGCCGGATTCGACGGCGATCTCGTCAGCGTCTCGGCCCGCGGCGGTGCGGACGGCGTGCACGTCGACAAGCCGGCCGACGGCGCTCTGCGCGATTTGCGCGGACGGCTGCGCGACGGGCGCATCCTCGGCGTCGGCGGGATCGAGACGCGCCACGCGGCGATGGATGCGGGCGAGGCCGGGATCGACTACCTGATGTTCGGCGGCCTCTACCCGGACGGCGTCGCGCCCGACGCGAGCGCCGTGCGCGCGCGTGCCGCGTGGTGGGCCGAGATCTTCGAGACGCCGTGCATCGGCGTGGCGGCCGCGGCGGACGAGGTGGCCGCACTCGCGCAGACCGGCGCGGAGTTCGTCGGGCTGGAGAGCGGGCTCTGGCTGGCCGACGCGGCGATCATCGCCCACGTACAGGAGAAGCTGGCCGGCGCGGGAGCGGCCTCGTGAGGCTGCCGCTGGCCGCCGCACTGATCCTCACCGTCGTCGGGCCGGTCCTGGCCGCGCCGAGCGCGGTCGAGCCGGCCAAGCCGCCGGGGACGGTTGAATCGACCAAGCCCCCGGCAGCGGCCGGCAAGCCGCCGATGCGCGAGCTTCCTTCGCCCTACACGACCGGTTACGCGGGGGGCGCCCGGCCGCCCGCGACCGACCGGACGCCGGACTTCGCCTACGGGGCCTACCAGCGCGGGCAGTACGTCACGGCGTTCCGCGAGGCGACCAAGCGCATCGAGGCCGACCGCAAGGACGCGGCGGCGATGACGTTGCTCGGCGAGTTGTACAACCAGGGTCTCGGAATCCGGGCCGATCCGGTCAAGGCCGCCGAGTGGTACCGGCTCGCGGCGGCGCAGGGCGAGCCCGGCGCGATGTCCTCCCTCGGCCTGATGGCGCTCGACGGACGCGGGGTGGCCAAGGATTCGCGAGCTGGCCGGCGCTGGCTGGAGCAAGCGGCCGAGCACGGCTCAGCGACGGCGGCCTACAACCTCGCCCTGCTCCTCCTCGGCACTGGCGCGGAGGCCGACCAGGCGCGCGCCGCAACGCTGTTCCGCAAGGCTGCCGACGGCGAGATCGGGCCGGCCCAGCACGATCTCGGCGTGCTCTACCTCCAGGGCCGCGGCGTACCCAAGGACCCGAGCCAAGCCGCGGAACTGTTCCGCCGCGCCGCCGACAACGGCGATCTGGCCGGCGAGGTCGAGTTCGCGATCCTGCTGTTCAACGGCACCGGCCTGCCCAAGGACGAGGCGCGGGCCGCCCGCTACTTCCTGCACGCGGCGGCCCGCGGCAACGCCATCGCTCAGAACCGGGTGGCGCGCCTCTACGCCACGGGGCGGGGCATCGCGAAGAACGCCGTCGAGGCGGCCGCCTGGAACCTGGCGGCGGCGGGCCAGGGCCTGTCCGACGCGTGGCTCGACCAGGCGCTGAGCAGCCTCACCGCCGACGAGCGCACCCGCGCGGAACGGCTGGCGGTCGAGCGGGCTGAGGTGCGCTGACGCTCAGAGCTTGCAGGCGCCATCGAGCGCCGCGTTCTCGGCGGCCGAGAACAGCCGCGAGCGGATGTGGAAGCGCTTCTCGCGGCCGTTCTCCAAGGAGAACATGCCGCCGCGGCCGGGCACCACGTCGAGCATGATGTGGGTATGCTTCCAGACCGCGAACTGCGAGCGCGAGATGAAGAAGTCTGCACCGCCGACCTGCCCGAGATGCACGTCGCCGTCACCGGTGATGAAGTCGCCGACGCCGTAGCACATCGGCGAGGAGCCGTCGCAGCAGCCGCCGGACTGGTGGAACATCACCGGCCCGTGCTCGGCGCGCAGTTCTTCGATGAGGGCGAGCGCCGCGGGGGTAGCGGTCACGCGCAGCGGCGTCCCGTCGACGCCGGCCTGCTCGGCGGTTGTGGCCTCGATCGTCGAAAGCTCGGTCATGGTCCGTGTCCTCTCCCGCATTGGATGATCTGCGGTCTTATGTGGATCATCGTGGCTCGAAAGGCAGGGCGCCTCGCCGGATCGCCTCCGGTGACGTTCGAACGTCGCGCGTTGGGGTCCGGCGCGCCTCGCCCCGCCCGGAGTTTCCGACCTGATGAGACGCCTCGCCCTCGTCGCCCTGCTCGCCGCCGCCGGCCCCGTCCACGCCGAGCCGATTCCCGGTGCAACGGACGGCGCCGGCACCACCGGCACGCCCTCGACCACCACGGCAGCGCCGACCGGAGCGGCAGGTCCAGGTCTCGCCACGGGTCCGTCCGGCGTCGTCGGCTTCGATGGACCGCCCGGCGGCACCACCAGCGTTACCGGTCCGCTTCCGCCCGGCTCGCCGGCGGCGAGTCCGACCTCACCGGTTACGGGACGGCCGTAGGCACCCAGCGAAAAACCCCGGCCTGACGGCCGGGGCGAAGTCGTCTCGGGTGGAGATCGCTGCCCCGGCCGCGAGGACCCGGGGCTGTCCGGAGGGGCCTAGAAGAAGCCGAGCTTCTTGGCCGAGTAGCTGACCAGCATGTTCTTGGTCTGCTGGTAGTGGTCGAGCATCATCTTGTGGGTCTCGCGGCCGATGCCGGACTGCTTGTAGCCGCCGAAGGCCGCGTGCGCCGGGTAGGCGTGGTAGCAGTTGGTCCAGACGCGGCCGGCCTGGATCGCCCGGCCGAAGCGGTAGGCGCGGGTCCCGTCGCGGGTCCAGACGCCGGCGCCGAGGCCGTAGAGGGTGTCGTTGGCGATCGAGAGCGCGTCGGCGTCGTCCTTGAAGGTCGTGACCGAGAGCACCGGCCCGAAAATCTCCTCCTGGAAGATGCGCATCTTGTTGTGGCCCTGGAACACCGTAGGCTGCACGTAGAACCCGTCGGCGAACTCGCCGTCCTTCACGTTGCGCTCGCCGCCGGTGAGCACCTTGGCGCCCTCCTGCCGGCCGATGTCGATGTAGGAGAGGATCTTCTCCATCTGCTCGGAGGAGGCCTGCGCGCCGATCATCGTCGTGGGATCGAGGGGCGAGCCCTGGGTGATCGCCTCGACGCGCTTGATCGCCCGCTCCATGAAGCGGTCGTAGATCGACTCGTGCACCAGCGCGCGGCTGGGGCAGGTGCAGACCTCGCCCTGGTTGAGGGCGAACATCGTGAAGCCTTCGAGCGCCTTGTCGAAGAAGTCGTCGTCCTCGTTGGCCACATCCGCGAAGAAGATGTTCGGCGACTTGCCGCCCAGCTCCAGCGTCACGGGGATGAGGTTCTGCGAGGCGTACTGCATGATCAGCCGGCCCGTGGTTGTCTCGCCGGTGAATGCGATCTTGGCGATGCGCGGCGAGGAGGCGAGCGGCTTGCCGGCCTCGAGGCCGAAGCCGTTGATGACGTTCAGCGTGCCCGGCGGCAACAGGTCGCCGATCAGCTCCAGCACCACGAGGATCGAGGCCGGGGTCTGCTCGGCGGGCTTCAGCACGATGCAGTTGCCGGCGGCGAGCGCAGGCGCGACCTTCCACACCGCCATCAGGATCGGGAAGTTCCACGGGATGATCTGCCCGACGACGCCTAGCGGCTCGTGGAAGTGGTAGGCGACCGTGTCGTGGTCGACCTCCGAGATCGAACCTTCCTGGGCGCGGATGCAGCCGGCGAAGTAGCGGAAGTGGTCGATGGCGAGCGGGATGTCGGCGTTGACCGTCTCGCGGATTGGCTTGCCGTTGTCCCAGGTCTCGGCGAGCGCGATGAGATCGAGGTTCTCCTCCA
>NZ_CAXTBY010000069.1:0-22039 GCF_964242245.1 uncultured Methylobacterium sp.
TCCGGCAACCGACGCAGATCCGAGGGATCCGACAAACCGTCCAATATCGAGGGGGGGGTCTCTTGACGTGCCAATGAACCACTCGCTCGTATGCTGCCCGGACCTGACGGTCGGACCCGCTGCTCAGCCCCGCCATCGGTCCGGAGGCGGCCGACGCGCGGGCAGCCGGTATAGACCGAAACCGGTCGTCGTGGCCATGAAGCCAACCGATCGGACCTCGCCCGCCGAGGGACAGACGATCCGGCAACCCCTATGATAAGGTCATTACCGGACCGCGGGCCGCGCGATCAACGTTGCGCGCAGGGTTTTTTCCGTTCGCGTGCCAGTGCTGCTACAGAGGGCTCGTGTTGATCGGCGCATGTCTGTCCGCACTGTCGTTCCTGCTCGCCGTCATCCTCGGCGGCCAAGCTCATGCCGAGCCCCGGCCGCCGGACAGGACGCTGACGTTCGCGTGCAACGTCCTCGGCGATTGCCCGCCCCGGACCGTGCCGGGCCAGGCCGACCGGGACGTGCGGCCCTTCGACGGAACGCTCGGACGCCCCTGCACGTGGCGCGAGCGGCCGACGCCCTCCGGCCCGCGAAAGGTCCGCACCTGCTCATGAGGCCGGCGCTCGCGCCCCTCGTCGTCGCCCTCGTGACGATTCAGGTCGGCGCGTCGCGGGCCGCCGAGACCTGCCCGGCACTGTTCGCCGACGGACGGGCGCCCAGCCTGACGAATCCGAAGCTCGCGGCACGGACGCTGCCGCTGTGCTTCGAGGCCTACGCGGTGCTGCATTCCGGCCTCGCCCGCGCGCCGCTCTACGCCGCCGAGCGCCTGACGCGAGCCAGCGTCGCGTCCGCGCGGCAGGTCGCGCGCGTGGATGCCTTCCACGACGAGGACCGGGTGCCCGACGACCAGCGCGCCCGGCTCGACGACTACGTCCGCAGCGGCTTCGACCGGGGCCACCTCGCGCCGGCGGGCGACATGCCGACCGGGGAGGCGCAGGCGCAATCCTTCAGCCTCGCCAACGTCGTTCCCCAGGACCGGGCGTTCAACCGCGGTCTCTGGGCCGAGATCGAGGAGAGCACCCGGCGCCTCGCGACGCGCCGGGGGACGCTGTTCGTCGTGACCGGCTCGGTCTTCGAGGGCGATTCGACCACCGCGATCAACGGGCGCGTGCTGGTGCCGACCCAGCTCTTCAAGGCGATCTACGATCCGGCGCGCACGGAGGCCGGCGCCTACCTGGCCCCGAACCGGGCCGACGGCGCGTGGCGCGCCGTCTCCCTCGACGCCCTCCGCGCGGTCGCCGGCCTCGACGCGTTTCCCGGCGTGCCGGCCGACGTGAAGGCCGTCGCCATGACTCTGCCGGAGCCGCACGCCGCGTCCCGGGACGGCGAGGCCGGTCGGCATCCCCGCGCGCACGAGGAGACGTGGCAGGACTGGCTCGGACACGAACTCGCGCGCGCCCTCCGCCGGGCGTTTCGCCAAGTTCTGCGCGCGATCTTCTGACGGGTTGTCCTCATGAGCAAACGCAAAACGAACGACGCCGGGGCGCACGATGCCCGGCCGGAGCCGGACTTCACGCCGTTCGCGGACGCGTCGACGGTGCGGACCGTCGGCGCCCTGTCCTTCGAGAACGGCCCCGACGCGATCACGCTCCACGGTTCCCTCGACCTGACGCGGGACCGGGCGGGCCTCGACCGCGCCCGTGCCGTGAAGGTGACCCTCGACGCCATCGTCGAGGCCCTGACGCGGGCCGAGCTTCCCGAGGCGGTCGCCGAGACGGCGGCGCCGCCGGCGCAGGTGAAGAACCCGTTCGCGTGAGCGCGGCAGAACGCCCGATCCTTGCCCGGCACCGGCCGGCCTGATACTCGGACGGGATCATCTCATGGGATTGCGGAGAAGGGTGCGGAGCGTGCCGGCCGCAGAACCGTACCGCGCACGGTTCTGCGGCCGACATGCCGCGTGCGTGTCCGCCGGCAACCCTGCACCGCCGCCGGACGCCTCGCCGCGCCGGCTTCGTAACACCCGAGGATACCCGCGATGGCCCGCGAATTCGTCTACCACATGAAAGGCCTGACCAAGAGCTACCTTGGCGGCAAGAAGGTGTTGGACAACGTCAACCTGTCCTTCTACCCGGACGCGAAGATCGGCGTGCTCGGCATCAATGGCTCGGGCAAGTCGACGCTGCTGAAGATCATGGCCGGCCTCGACAAGGACTGGACCGGCGAGGGCTTCGTCGCCTCGGGCGCGCGCGTCGGCTACCTGCCGCAGGAGCCGCACCTGAACCCCGACAAGTCCGTGCGCGAGAACGTGATGGAGGGCGTCGCCGAGAAGCAGGCGCTGCTCGACCGCTACAACGAGCTAGCCATGAACTATTCCGAGGAGACGGCGGACGAGATGACCGCCCTCCAGGACAAGATCGAGGCCGGCGATCTCTGGGAGCTCGAATCCAAGGTCGATCAGGCGATGGAGGCGATGGGCTGCCCGAGCGACGACATGCCCGTCGCGACGCTGTCGGGCGGCGAGCGCCGCCGCGTCGCGCTCTGCCGCCTGCTCCTGTGGGAGCCCGAACTGCTGCTGCTCGACGAGCCCACCAACCACCTCGACGCCGAGACCGTGAACTGGCTGGAGGGCCACCTCAAGCAGTATCCCGGCGCGATCCTGATCGTGACCCACGACCGCTACTTCCTCGACAACGTCACCGGCTGGATCCTCGAACTCGACCGCGGCCGCGGCTACCCTTACGAGGGCAACTACTCGGCGTGGCTGGTGCAGAAGCAGAAGCGCCTTCAGCAGGAGGGCCGCGAGGACATGGCCCGCCAGCGCGCGATCAACCGCGAGCAGGAATGGATCGCCGCCTCGCCCAAAGCCCGCCAGTCGAAGTCGAAGGCCCGCATCACCCGCTACGACGAGCTGGTCGCCAAGCAGAACGACAAGATCGACGCCTCGGCCCAGATCGTCATCCCGATCGACGAGCGGCTCGGCAACAACGTCATCACGTTCGAGCACCTCAACAAGGCCTTCGGCGACCGCCTGCTGATCGAGGACCTGTCGTTCAAGCTGCCGCCGGGAGGCATCGTCGGGGTGATCGGGCCGAACGGCGCCGGCAAGACGACGCTGTTCAAGATGATCACCGGCCAGGAGAAGCCGGACGGCGGCCGGATCGAGGTCGGCGAGACCGTCCATCTCGGCTACGTCGACCAGTCGCGCGACGCCCTCGATCCGGGCGCTACCGTCTGGCAGGAGGTGTCAGGGGGCAACGACATCATCTACTTCAACAAGCGCGAGATCAATTCGCGCGCCTACTGCGCGGCCTTCGCCTTCAAGGGCGGCGACCAGCAGAAGAAGGTCGGCACGCTGTCGGGCGGCGAGCGCAATCGCGTGCACTTGGCCCGCACCCTCAAGGGCGGCGCCAACGTGCTGCTCCTGGACGAGCCGACCAACGACCTCGACATGGAGACCCTGCGCGCGCTCGAAGAGGCGCTGGAGGATTACGCCGGCTGCGCCGTCATCATCAGCCACGATCGCTGGTTCCTGAACCGCATCGCGACCCACATCCTCGCCTTCGAGGGCGAGAGCCACGTCGAGTGGTTCGAGGGCAATTTCTCGGATTACGAGGCCGACAAGAAGCGCCGCCTGGGCCTCGATTCGATCGTCCCGAAGAAGCTGAAGTACAAGAAGTTTTCGCGCTGAGGCATCGCTGGCGGCCTCGCCGGGTCGCGGCCGCCGCGGCGGTACGAAATCGAACGGCCGCGTCCTGGTAGGACGCGGCCGCTTCTCGTCAGGAGGAAGGCCTAGAGCCGCTCCCGATCACGTTGGATCGGGAGCGGCTCTAGATTCTTGATTTTACGCGCACTCTTACGACGAACCGGTGTCCACTTCGTCGGATTGCGCTCTAGAAGTACGACTTCAGCGTGCCGCGGCGGCGCACGTCGAGGGTGGCGCAGTGGAACGAGCCGCCGAACGGGCCGTAGGACAGGAACGGCGCCGGGATCGGATCGAAGCCCCAATCCTTGAGCGCCCTGATCAGCGTCGGCTGGCTCTGGTCGACGACGATCTTCCGCTCGTCGATGGCGAGCACGTTGATCGAGGTCCAGGGCGAGCACATCGAGATCCGGCTCATGAAGCCTTCCACCGGGTCGGGGCGCGGCGCGATCAGCACGTCCCATGTCTTGAGGACGGCCGGCAGCTTGTCGACGTCGATGTAGTCCGGGTTCACCAGCACCTTGCCCGGCGCCAGCGGCATGAACGAGCTGTCGATGTGCATCGGCTGCGGGCAGCGGCTCTCGATCTCGTGGATGCGGAAGCCCGGGCCGAGGTGGCGGCGCAGCCACGCGATACCCATCAGGTTGGTGACGTTGGAGCGCGTCACGAACAGGTCGCGGCCGCAGCGCACGAAGTCGGCGGCGTCGAACACCGGCTCGAACTCGTTGACCGTGAACTGCATCGGCTCGCCGGCCTTCAGGTTCGGCACCCGGTAGTCGTAGTTGTAGAGCTCGTCCGTGAGCTGCGGCCGCGGCGCGGAGGTCCAGCGTGCGCCATTGCGAAAATACTCCTTGAAGAGCGCGCGGTAGGCGTCGCCCTCGAAGTAGCGCGAGCGCCAGCACATCGGGCTCTCGATGATCTCGTCGCCGATGACGAGGTAGGGGTCGCGCGGGCAGGCGACGCAGAAGCCCCGGGACGCCCAGCGGGGCGCGCGGTATTTCCGCGAGAAGTCGATCGCGTCCGGTCTGCGGATCGTCACGCCCTCGCCGGCGAGGATCGCGATGAAGTTGTCGAGCTCCTTCTGCGCGAGCTTCTTCATGAAGGCCGGATAGCGGAAGCCCGAGGCAAGCCGGTAGAACGGCTGGGCGGCCCGCGGCAGGTTGAAGATCACGGTGAGGTGATGGGTCGGGATCGTGGCGCCGTCGAGCGAGCCGACGATCACCTCCTCCAGCGGGTCCCACTCGTTCCAGGCCATCACCGGCGCGTGCGGCGCCGTCGTCAGGTCCGAACCCGCATCGCGGGCGCGCACGAAGCCCTCCGGACGTGCGTCGTCGAGCACGGCCTCGCCCGCCGTGACGGAAGCTTCGCGGTCCATGATCTTCCCCTTCGTGGCCGTCCCTGCCAGCGGTCTGCTCCGGGTCGAAACCCGCGGTGCCGCTTTGGTCCGCACTGTGTCTATCGGGTGATAGACATTGCCGATCGTTGCTGCAACTTGGGATCTACTCCTCGCCCGCGGCGGTCTTTTCCGGTCGGAATCGCGGCGAGACTCCAGCATCAAGCCACCCGCGAGCTTGAAAGAGGACCATGAAGCGTCTGACGACCCTGGCCCTGATCGCCGGTTTGTGCACGGTCGTCGGCCTGTTCCTCTCCTCCGGCCTCGAGGATGTCGCCGCCGCCGTGGTGAGCGCCGGATGGGGTGCGCTCCTCGTCGTCCTGGCCCGTGCCGTCGCGGTCGCCTGGGCGGGTCTCGGCTGGTACGCGATCTTTCCCGCCGCCGGCCGGCCGAGCCTGCCGGCGTGCATCAACCTGCGCTTCGTGCGCGAGGGCATCAACACGCTGCTGCCGGTGGCGGCCGTCGGCGGCGACGTCGTCGGCGCCCGCCTGCTGACCAAGCGCGGCATCGGTGGAGGGCTCGCCGGGGCGAGCATGTTCGTCGACCTGATGACCCAGGCGCTGACGCAGCTCCTGTTCACCGTCGCCGGCCTCGCCCTCCTCGTCCAGATCTCGGGCGACGGGCCGATCGTGCGGACGGTGGCCGGCGGTTTGGCCATCGCCGCGCCCGCGATCGGCGCCTTCTACCTGATCCAGCGCCGCGCCGGTCACCGCCTGATCCAGGGCATCGTCGACCGCTTCGCCTCGGGCCGCGACTGGCAGGCGCTCGGCGCCGTCGACGTCCTCTACGACAACCTGCGCCGCCTCTACGGCGCGCCCCTGCGCATCCTGTCGGGCATCGGCATCCACCTCATCGGGTGGGTCATCGGCTCGCTCGAAGTCTACGTCTGCCTGCACTTCATGGGCTATCCGGTGAGCTTCGCCGAGGCGGTCGTCGTCGAGAGCCTCGCTCAGGCCGTGCGCGGCGCCGCCTTCGCGGTGCCCGGGGCGCTCGGCGCGCAGGAGGGCGGCCTGATCGCGCTCTGCGCCCTGTTCGGCATCCCGGCCGAGGCGGCCCTGGCCCTGTCCCTGGTGAAGCGCCTCGCCGACCTCCTCGTCGGCGTCCCGGCCCTGCTGCTCTGGCACGTCCAGGAGCGCCGCATCGGCCGCGATGCCGACGCCGCGGAGGAGCCGCCGGCTTCGGCCGCGCCGGCGATCCGCCGGGTCGGTTCCGCCTCCGCGACGCTCGGACCGTTCTACAGCTACGCGCCGCCGCGGGGAGCCGGCCCCCGCATCGGCGACGCGGCGGCAGAGCTGAAGAAGTGCGCCTGATTCGGCCGCGGGGTCACGCGGCCGCGGTCGGTCGCGGATGCTCCTGCGCCGGCGCGCTCAGGAGGCCGAGGGTTCGCCCCGGTGCAGGGGCGGGATGCGCCCTGCCCAACCAGCGCCTTGAACGAACCTCACACCGCCCCGCATCCCGCGGCCCATCGATTTCCCGCATCGCGACCGAGCGAACCCCATGGACCTCACTTGGCTCTCGCCGATCCTCCTCGTGCCCGCGGTCGCCGGCTGCCTCTACGCGCTGACCGCGGCGCTGCTCGCCGGGCGCTTCGCCGCCGGGGCCGTCCCGCGTCTCGGGACCGATGAGGGCCGGCCCTCGGTCACGATCCTGAAGCCGCTCTGCGGCCTGGAGCCGAACCTGTACGGGAATCTCGAAACGTTCTGCCGCCAGGATTACGCCGGACCGGTGCAGATCGTGTTCGGGGTGCAGAGCGCCGGCGACCCGGCGATCGGCATCGTGCGCCGGTTGGAGGCGGCCTTCCCGCGGCTCCGCATCGACCTCGTGATCGACGCGCGCCAGCACGGCTCGAACCGCAAGGTCTCGAACCTGATCAACATGTCCGACGCCGTCGCTCACGACGTGATCGTGCTGGCCGACAGCGACATGGTGGTGCACGCCGATTACCTTGAACGCGTCGTGGCCGAGCTGTCCGCGCCGGGCGTTTCCGGCGTCACCTGCCTCTATCACGGCGTCCCGGCCAACCGCGGCGTGTTCGCCCAGCTCTCGGCACTCGCGATCGACGTGCAGTTCCTGCCCAACGTCGTCATGGGCACGGCACTCGGGCTCGCCAAGCCCTGCTTCGGGTCCACCATCGCCCTCACGGCCCGGTCGCTCGCCGAGATCGGGGGCTTTCGCACCTTCAAGGACGATCTCGCCGACGACTACGCCATCGGCGAGGCCCTGCGCGGCTTAGGCGGGCGGGTCGCGATCCCGAACTTCACGATCGGGCACACCTGCGTCGACACCGAACTGTCCGGCCTGTGGAGCCACGAGCTTCGCTGGAACCGCACCATCCGCAACGTCGATCCGGCGGGCTACGCCGGCTCGATCGTCACGCACGCCTTCCCCCTTGCCCTGATCGCGTCGCTGCTGCCCGGCGCGGGCCTCGCGGCGCTCACCGTCGCCGCCCTGGCGCTGGCCTGCCGGATCGTCCTGTCGATGCGCCTGGAGCGCGCCTTCGGGATCGGCCCGCACCCGTACTGGCTGTTGCCGATTCGCGACATCCTCTCGTTCGCGAGCTTCTCCTGGAGCTTCGTGTCGGGGGCGGTGACATGGAAAGGTCACGATTATCGCGTCGTTGCGGATGGAACGCTTATTCCGGAGGGCGGTCTCAGCCAGGATGCTGAGGCGCCCACCATCTGACCTTGTCTTTCCCCAGCTTCGACTTGTTCTGCACTGCTCCGAGGCCTCGCCCATGCGCACGCTCTTCCTTCAGGCTCCCACCTACGACGGCTTCGACGGCGGCGCCGGCTCCCGTTATCAGGCCAAGCGCGAGATCAAGTCGTTCTGGTATCCGACCTGGCTCGCCCAGCCCGCGGCGCTCGTCGAGAACTCCAAGCTGATCGACGCGCCGCCGCACAACACCAAGCTCGCCGAGATCACCGATCAGGCGCGTGACTTCGACATGGTGGTGCTCCACACCTCCGTGCCGTCGTTCAAGTCGGACGTGAAGACGGTCGAGGCGCTGAAGGCCGCCAACCCCAACCTCAAGGCCGGCCTGATCGGCGCCAAGGTCGCGGTCGATGCCGCCGGCTCCATGGCGCAGGCGCCCGTCATCGATTTCGTGGCCCGCAACGAGTTCGACTTCACGGTCAAGGAGGTCGCCGACGGCCGCGACCTGTCGCAGATCAAGGGCCTGTCCTACCGCAACAGCTCCGGCGTCGTCGTGCACAACGAGGACCGCGAGATCATGACGGACATGGATCAGTTGCCCTTCGTCACGAGCGTGTACAAGCGCGATCTCGAGATGGAGAAGTACTTCATCGGCTACCTGAAGCACCCCTACATCTCGTTCTACTCAGGGAGAGGCTGCAAGAGCCGCTGCACCTTCTGCCTGTGGCCGCAGACGGTGGGCGGCCACACCTACCGCACCCGCTCGGTCGGGCACGTGATCGAAGAAATCAAATATTGTTTGAAGGCCTTCCCGCAGACGAAGGAATTCTTCTTCGACGACGACACCTTCACCGACAATCTGCCCCGCGCGGAGGAAATCGCACGGGAACTGGGCAAGCTCGGGGTGACGTGGTCCTGCAACGCCAAGGCGAACGTGCCGCGCGAGACCCTGAAGGTGCTGCGCGACAACGGCCTGCGGCTCCTGCTCGTCGGCTACGAATCCGGCAACCAGGCGATCCTGCACAACATCAAGAAGGGCCTGCGCGTCGAGGTCGCGGAGAAGTTCACCAAGGACTGCCACGAGCTCGGCATCGCGATCCACGGCACCTTCATCCTGGGGCTCCCCGGCGAGTCGAAGGAGACCATCCAGGAGACGATCAAGTTCGCGACCCGCATCAACCCGCACACCATCCAGGTGTCGCTGGCCGCGCCCTATCCGGGCACGTTCCTCTACAAGCAGGCGGTCGAGAACGGCTGGCTCGACGCGGCCAACGCCGAACTCGTCGACGAGAACGGCGTGCAGGTCGCACCGCTGCACTATCCTCACCTGTCGCACACCGAGATCTTCAACTCGGTGGAGGACTTCTACAAGAAGTTCTACTTCCGCGCCCCGAAGATCGCCTCGATCGTCGGCGAGATGGTCCGCTCCCCCGACATGATGAAGCGGCGCCTGCGCGAGGGCGTCGAGTTCTGGCACTTCCTCAAGGACCGCCAAGGGAGCGCCAAGGCGGCCTGAGACTTGAGGGTTTCGATGGTGGCGGCCGGGCCCAACAGCCCGGCCGTTCCCGTTCCGGGGTCCGGGGCCAAGGCCCCGGCGGGGAGCGCGGGGCAGGGCCCCGCCTCTTTCCAGGGCTCCGCCCTGGACCAGCGACAGGGCTTGCCCTCTCGACACCCATGACACCGAGGAAATCTCGTGAAGCGCCTCGTCGTGACGGCCGACGACTTCGGCCTGAGCCTGGAGGTCAACGCGGCGGTCGAGCAGGCTCATCGGGAGGGCATCCTCACGGCGGCGAGCCTGATGGTCTCGGCGCCGGCCGCCGCCGACGCGGTCGCGCGAGCTAAACGGATGCCGCGCTTGCACGTCGGCCTGCACCTCGTGCTGGTCGAGGCTTGGCCGACGCTGCCCGCCGCGATGCTGCCCGATCTCACGGACGCGGACGGCCTGATGCGCCGCGACATGGGGCGGCTCGGCCTCGACCTCGCGCTGAAGGCATCGGCCCGGCGCCAGCTCGCCGCCGAGATCGCGGCGCAGTTCGCAGCGTTTCGAGCGACCGGTCTGCCGATGGACCACGTCAATGCCCACAAGCACTTCCACGTGCATCCGCTGATCGGCGGCGCGGTCCTGCGCATCGGTCGCGACTTCGGGATGCGGGCGTTGCGCGTGCCGCGCGAGCCGCGCGACCTGCTGCGCGGGGCCGAACCGGGCGCTACGCCGAAACCGGCCCTCGATATCGCCCCCTGGGCCGCACTCCTGGCCGTTCGCGCCCGCTCGGCCGGCCTGCTGATCCCGGACCGGACGCTCGGGCTGGCTTGGTCCGGCGCGATGACGCCCCGGCGCGTCGCCGGGCTCCTGGCGCACCTGCCGGATGGCCTGACCGAACTCTATACCCATCCGGCTACCGCCGGAGGCTTTTCAGGCGCGGCGCCGGGCTACGCCTACGCCGCGGAGCGGGACGCGCTGATCGCGGCCGAGGCGCTCGCTGCGGTGAAACGTTCGGGCGCTGTCAGCGGGGGGTTCTCGGACTGCGCATCACCGAGGTGACGCGCCTCCGGGCGATTGAGAATGGCCTGATTGCCCAACGCTGCCAGGCACTATTCCCGGCAAGGCCTCACTTCACGGCGACCGCTTCCTTGCGCCCGACCAACAGGTCGTCGGTGGCGGTGCTGCCCTCCGGCCGATCCGCGTCGGGCCGCTTCGGCGGCGGTCCGAGGAAGGCCGGGACCACGAAGAAGGCCGCGACCAGCGTGAAGAACAGCGACAGCGCCAGCAGCTTGCCCATGCTGGCCGTGCCGGGATGGCTCGACAGCACGAGGGAGCCGAAGGCGGTGCCGGTGGTCAGCGCCGAGAAGAAGATCGCCCGCGTCAGGCTCGAGGCCAGCATGTCGGTCACGCCCGCCCGCCACGCGATCACGTAGTAGATGTGGAACGCCACGCCCACCGCGAGCATCAGCGGCAGGGCGATGATGTTGGCGAAGTTGAGCGGCATGCCGATCACGTGCAGCGCCATCAGCGTCCAGAGGGTGGCGAGCACCAGGGGGCCCAGCGTCATGGCCACGTCCCAGGGCTTGCGCAGGGCCACCGACAGGATGATGAAGATCAGCGCCAGCGCCGTTAACGCCGCCTGCACGAAGGCACCGAGGATCGTGTAGCTCGACGAGGTGGTCGCCACCGGCGCCCCCGTCGCGTGCGGGGCGACGGTCTGCACCTCAGCCGCGAAGTTCCGGAGCACCTCGTCGTCGTTGGAATCGCCCTTCGGGTGGACCTCGATGCGGGCGCGGCCGTCGGCGGCGACCCACTCGGCCTTGAGCTGAGGCGGCAGGGTGTCGAGGGTGATCCTCTCGGGGTGAAGCAGCCCGCGCAGGCGCTTCAGCAGGGTCCCGAGATCGGTGGTCAGAGCCGTCGTCGCGGCCTCCCGCTTCCCGACCGGCGCGCCCGCGAGCGTGTTCAGGGTCTCCACGAGGCGGCCGACGGTCTTCGCGCCGGGTTCGCTGCTGGTCGCGACGCCGCCGAGCAGACCGGCGGTCTCCTTGAGCGCCTTGACGTTGTCGGCGTCCGTCGGCGGCGGCGGCTTGCGGGCCGGGTTGAGCACCGGATCGAGAAGTCCTGCGGTCTCGCCGATCGTGGCGAGCTTCTTATCCTGGTCGCGCGGGGCGAAGGTGTCGATGCTCATGATGTCGGCGGTCATCGGCAGGCCGGCAAGCTTCCGCACCACGTCCGGCACCGCATCGATGCTCGGAGCCATCACGTCCACGACGTTGGGGCTGGTCGCCGGGTCCTTGATCAGGTCGAGGTAGGTGGCGATCGATTCGACGTGCGGGCTGCGCAGGTGCATCGGGTTCGAGTCGAAGGGCAGCTTCCACAGGAGTGGCGCGCCCGCGAGCGTAATGAGACCGACGACGATCAGCACGGCCCTGCGATTGCGGATGATCCACGGATCGACGCCGGCGAGCCACGTGGTCTCCACGGCCACCTTCTCGCCCCTGGGCCGGAACACCGCGATGAGGGCCGGCAGCAGGGTCAGGGCGAACAGGTAGGCGACCACCATGCCGACGCCGGCGATGAGGCCGAGCTCCGACACGCCGCGGAAGGCGGTGGGCAGGAAGGCGAAGAAACCGGCCAGCAGCGAGACGGCCGCCAGCGTCAGCGACCAGCCGACGCCGCGCGATGCCGCGCGGATCGCGGCCTCCAGGCTCGGCTGCTGGTAGCGGTCGGCCCGGTAGCGCACGGCGAACTGGATGCCGAAATCGATGCCCAGGCCGACGAACAGGGCGGCAAACGCCACCGAGATCGGATTCAGCTCGCCGACCATCAGGAGCCCCAGCGCCGCCGTGACGATCAGGCCGGAGAAGGTGGTGATCAGCACCGACACCACCAGCGGCGCCGAGCGGAGCGCGAGCCACAGGAACAGGACGATCGCGCCGACGGTGACGCTGTTGTTGAGGAGCGCGTCCTCGGACAGCGTAGCGAACTCGTCGTCGGCCACTGCCACCGGGCCGGTCAGCCGCATGTTCAGGCCGTGCTCGGCATCGAGCTTCAGGTCCCGGGCGACGTTGCGGATCAGCTTGGTCGCGGTGTAGCCGGGCTGGAGCGCGTTGAAGTCGAGCACCGGCTGGATCATGACGAACTTGCGCAGATCCGTGGTCTTGCCCTCACCGTTCGCGAGGAGGAGCTGCCACGACAGCCGTGCCGGCTTGCCGGCGAGCACCGTTCTCAGCGCGGCGTCGATCTGGCCCACGGGCTTGTCGAGGTCTTCGAGCTTGGCATCCCCGCTCTTGATCCCGCGCGCGCCCAGCGCGAGCACCCGCATCACGCCGCGCAAGCTCGGATCTGACGCGAGCGATCCGAGCAGACCCTGCTGCTCGGTGAGTTTCTCGACGGTTTTCTCGAGCTCGGGCTGCGACAGCAGCAGGAAGCCGTTCTTGTCGAAGAACGGCCCGCCGTCGGGACGATACACGCTCTCGATCAGGTTCTTGTGGCCGGCGAGCGACCGGGCGAAGGTGGACGCGGCCTCCTCGGCCTCCTCCGGCGTCTTGCCGTCGATGACCGCCACGACGGTGTTGGTGCGCTGCGGGAACGCCTTCTCGTAGTTGATCTCGTCCTGGCGCCAGGGCTCCTTCGGATCGATCAGCCGCTCGACGTCGGTGTTGATGCGGAAGAGATGCGCCGCGACGCCGGTGCTCGCAGCCGTGATCAGGGCGATCACGGCAATGACGACCCAGCGGTGCCGGACGGAAAACGCGACGAGACGTTCGATCACGAAGTACCCTGCCTGCCTGAGGCCGCCCACCATCTGGCGCGCGAACGGCTCTCGAATCTCGATATCGCCCGAACGTTCCCCGCGGGACCGTGCGTCGCGAGACGCTCGACCGTGGCGAAAGACGTGGCCGATGGGCACCGACGCCGTAGAGCGGCCTCATGCCGATCGAAGCCGCTTCGCCCAAGGCGCATTCCCGTCGCCGATGGTCCGAGGACGCGGCTCACTCTCGTGATCCGCGCTGCGCGCCGGACCGGTCCCGATCGAGAACGCCATCGGCTGTCCGGTGCGCACGCGCCACCCCGGCACGAACGTTGCGCCAGGGCCGCATCGCTCAGTAATCGTGCAGGGACGCGATTGCAACGCAGCGGGGCGGGGACTGCCCACGGGCTCCACGGGGCTCGGTCTCCTGCGCCGCAACACCGGCGACCCTGCCGCGGTCGCATTGCGAACGCAATGGCAGGGTTGGGGGAGGGGGAGCGTGGCATCCGGCCATCGACCGAGGCGCGGTTCTCGACGCCGCGGGCCCGTGGCGCCGGGCGCTGTGGCTCGGTTGCGTCATCGGGCGAAACACCGGCGCCCGGACGGACCGGACGGAAGACTTTCAGACCGGTTCCAAGCTAGAGCGCTGGAATTCCGGATTTTTTCACGCTAAGCAGCCTCTTGGTCAGGGGCTACGAGCACAGGAGCCGCATCTTGGGAATTCCCCTCCGGTATGTCGCGAAGATCGGCGGCTACATCCTCAAGCAGCATCTCACGGGCCGCAAACGCTATCCGCTCGTGATGATGATGGAGCCCCTGTTCCGCTGCAACCTCGCCTGCGCCGGCTGCGGCAAGATCGATTACCCGGACGAGATTCTCAACAAGCGCCTTCCGGTCGCCGACGCGCTGGAATCGGTGCGCGAGTGCGGCGCACCCGTGGTGGTGATCGCCGGCGGCGAGCCGCTCCTGCACAAGGACCTGCCGCAGATCGTGCAGGGCATCATCGCGCAGAAGAAGTTCGCGATCGTCTGCACGAACGCGCTGCTGCTCGAGAAGAAGATCAAGGACTACAAGCCGAGCCCGTACTTCACGTGGTCGATCCACCTCGACGGCGACAAGGAGATGCACGACGGCTCGGTGTGCCAGCGCGGCGTCTACGACAAGGCGGTGGCGGCGATCGCCAAGGCCAAGGAGATGGGTTTTCGCGTCACCATCAACTGCACGTTCTTCAACAATTCCGCGCCGGACAAGATCGCGGACTTCTTCGACAGCGTGACGCGGATGGGCATCGACGGCATCACCGTCTCGCCCGGCTACGCCTACGAGCGCGCGCCCGACCAGAAGCACTTCCTCAACCGCAAGGCGACCAAGGACCTGTTCCGCGGCGTGTTCCGTCACGGCAAGGAGAAGGGCCGCGAAAAATGGACCTTCCAGCAGTCGGGCCTGTTCCTCGACTTCCTGGCCGGCAACCAGACCTATCACTGCACCCCGTGGGGCAACCCGACCCGCACCGTGTTCGGCTGGCAGAAGCCCTGCTACCTCCTCGGCGAGGGATACGCCCCCACCTTCAAGGCGCTGATGGAGGAGACCGACTGGGATTCCTACGGCACCGGCAACTACGAGAAGTGCGCCGACTGCATGGTCCATTCCGGCTACGAGGCGTCCTCGGTGGTCGATTCGGTGCGCAAGCCCTGGAAGCCCCTCGTCCAGGCGATCCGCGGCATCCGGACCGAGGGCGACATGGCGCCCGAGGTGAGCTTGACGAACCAGCGTCCGGCCGAGTTCGTCTTCTCGCGCAACGTCGCGCAGAAGCTGTCCGAGATCAAAGCGTCGGGCGCCGACACCAAGCGCGAGGCCCGTAACCGCACCGCGGCCTGATCGACCGTCAACCGGTCTGGGCAAGTCCGAGGTCGGGGCCGAGGCGGGCGCGGCACCGGGCAAGGGCCCTGAAGGCCACAGACGCGTCGCGCGCGAGGCGGATGAGGTCTCCGAGGCGCGCGTCCCCCCGGGCGAGCGCCGTCAGCACGGCGCGGATGTCGGGCTCGCCGTCGGGTTTGAGCGCGTGCGCGGCGAAGGGCGGAAGCGCTCGCCCGGCCGGATCGCACACCACGCGGATCGCGGCGAGGGGCAGGCCGTGCCGCGCCGCGTAGTCCGCCGCGACGTGCGATTCCATGTCGACCGCGGCGGCGCCCGTGCGGTCGCGCAGCTCCGCCTTGGCCGCGATGCTCAGGACCGCCGTCTCGACCCCGACGACGTCGGCGGCGAGCACGCGCAGGCCGGCGGCCGCCAGCGCCGCGAGAAGGGCACCCCGGATGGCAGCATCCGCCTCGTGGCGGCCAGTCTCCGTCACGATGGCATTGGCGATGACGATGGCGCCCGGCGCCAGGGTGGGATCGAGCCCGCCGGAAATTCCGAAGCTGACGACCGCCCGGCACCCCGGTGTCGGGCGTGCGGCGAGGCGCGCGCGCAAGCGTTCAGGCGAGCCCCCGGCGCCGACCGCCTCCACCCCCGGGCCGGCGGCGAGGCGGGCCTCCTTAGCGAGACCGGTGACGGCAAGGACGGGGTGCATGGGATATCCGCGACGGTGAGATCCCTCCCGCCCCTGCGGGGGAGGGTGGCCCGCGTCAGCAGGTCGGGAGAGGGAACCACCGGATTATTCGGGAAGGTCGCGCTGCTCCTCTCCCGCCTGCTCCGCAGAGGGGGGAGGGCAGGGCGGGCCTCTCACATCCCGTAGGCGACGTGTCGGCTGTTGCCGCGCTTGAGGTTGCGGTAGCGGGCCATGGCCCAGAGGGGGAAGAACTTCGGGTAGCCGTGGTAGCGCAGGTAGAACACCCGCGGGAAGCCGGTCGCCGTGTAGCGCTCCTCGTTCCAGAAGCCGTCCGGCCCTTGCGTCCGGGCGAGGAAGTTGATGCCGCGGGTCACCGCCGGATCGTCGGCCTCGCCCGCCGCCATCAGGGCGAGCAGTGCCCACGCCGTCTGGGAGGCGGTCGAGGAACCAGGCTCGAAAGCCGGGTCGATCTTGTAGGACGAGGCGTCCTCGCCCCAGCCGCCGTCCGGGTTCTGGATGCGGACGAGCCACTCCACCGCGCGGCGGATCTCGGTCGAGGCGGGATCGACGCCGGCGACGTTGAGCGCGCAGAGCACCGACCACGTGCCATAGATGAAGTTCATGCCCCAGCGGCCGTACCAACTGCCGTCCTGCTCCTGGTCGTTCAGGAGGTAGGTCACGCCGCGGTCGAGCGCCTTCGAGGTCTCGCGGGTCTCGCCGAGCTGCGCCAGCATCGAGACGACGCGGGCGGTCACGTCGGCCGTCGGCGGGTCCAGCAGCGCGCCGTGGTCCGAGAACGGGATGTGGTTGAGGTACATGTGGTTGTTGTCGGCATCGAACGCCGCCCAGCCGCCGTCCTTCGACTGCAGCCCCTCCACCCATTCCCGGGCACGGGCGATCGAGGCGGTGTAGTCGGGCATGTTGGCGACGAGCCCGTGCTGGCGCATGGCGCGATCCATGGCCATCACCACGACGGCGGTGTCGTCGAGGTCGGGGTAGTGCGCGTTGGCGTACTGGAACGCCCATCCGCCGGGGCGCACCTTGGGCTTCGTGGCGGCCCAGTCGCCGGCGATGTCGAGCACCTGCCGCGGCAGCAGCCAGTCGAGGCCGGCCCGCGCCTGACGCTCCGCGTCGGCGCCGCCGGCCTCCAGCAGGGCGTGCCCGGCGAGCGCCGTGTCCCAGACCGGCGAGACGCAGGGCTGCACGTAGGCCTCGTGCGCCTTGACGACGACGAGCTTCTCGATGGCATCGCACGCGACGCGGATCTGGGGATGATCGGCATCGTAGCCCATCGACTCGTACATCAGCACGGTGTTGACCATCGCCGGGAAGATCGCCCCGAGCCCATCCTCGCCGTTCAGGCGCTCGCTGACCCAGGCGCGGGCCTTCTCCATGGCGCGCAGGCGGATGCGCCTGGGGAAGTGGTTCTCGACCCGCTGCAGCGCTTGGTCGATCGCGCCGAAGATCGGCGTCCACGGCCACGTCGCGTGCGGGCTGCCCGGCCACCGGCGCACGCTCGCGGGCGGGGTGAGGAACAGTTCGCCGATGCCGATGCCGCGCGGGTTCTTCGCCAGGGGCTTCATCGCCTGGAGCACGAAGAGCGGCACCATCACGCAACGCGCCCAGTACGACACCTTGTCGAGGTGGAACGGGAACCACCGGGGCAGGAACATCACCTCGACCGGCATCACCGGCACCGCCGACCACGGCACCTGGCCGAACAGCGCCAGGATGAAGCGGGTGAAAACGTTCGATTGCGCCGCGCCGCCCCGCGACAGGATCGCCTCGCGGGCCCGGCGCATGTGGGCTGCCTCGATGTCCTCGCCGATCATCTTCAGGGCGAAGTACGCCTTCACGGTACAGCTCATGTCGAACGGCCCCTCGTGGACGAGGGCCCAGCCGCCGTGCTTGCCCTGCGTGCGGCGCAGGTAGTTGCCGATCTTCGGCTCCAGACCCTCCGGGGGTTTGGTGTCGCGGAACTGGTGGAACAGGATGTACTCGGACGGGATCGTCGCATCCGCCTCGAGTTCGAAGCAGATGTGGCCGTCGGCTTTCGCCAGCCCGGTGAGCGCCCGGGTCGCCCGCGCGATGCCGTGATCCACGTCCTCGAGGGAGATCGCCTGCGTCCGGACGCGCTGCAGCGCCTCGACCTTGTTCACGACCTCTCGCACAGCCTCTCGCATCGTCCTCGCCTCAACCGCCGCGCCTATGCAGCCGTCATGCCTCACGCCGCGCCGCGCGTGCGTGCCGACCCGCACAGGAGCGCGAGGGCGGCCGTCTTGCCTGAGCGGATCGCTCCCTCGATCGTCGATGGCAGGCCGGTCGCGGTCCAGTCGCCCGCCAGGACGAGATTGTCGTGGGCGGTCGCTGCCTCGGCGCGGCGCGCGGCCTCGGCCGGCGTCGCGGCGAAGGTCGCCCGCTTCTCCTTGACGATCTGCCAGCTTGGCAGTTCCGGTGCAAGTTGCGCGACCGTCGCGATCTCGCTCCAGATCTGCTTGGCGAGGTCTTCGCGGGGCACGTCGAGCAGGCGATCGGCGCCGCTGATCGTCACCGAGTAGCGGTCCGGATAGGCGAACAGCCACTCGGCCAGCGCATTCACCATGCCGAGAATCAGCGGCGCGCCCAGCTTCGGCACCATCCGGAAATGGGCGTTGACGATCGAGCGGAATGTTCTGGGGACGGAAAGCCCCGGCAGCATCTCGGACGCGACCCAGGGAGGCAGGGCGAGAACGACCGAATCGCCGGCGCCCAGATCGATCGGGCCGTCGGCAAACTCCAGGCGCGCGATGCGCCCGGTGCCGAGGCCGAGCCCGCGCAGCCGCCGTCCGACGCGGACCTCGGCGCCGCGCGCTTCGAGCAGGCGAAGCGCCGGGTCGACGAAGGCGTAGGACAGGCCCTTCACGGCGACGCGCGGGCGGCAGGCCTGCCCCCCCGCGCCCAGCGTCTCCCGCAGGATGCGCGCGGCCAAGCCCACGTCGCTCTCCGCCGGATCGGTGTTGAGGGCCGCCAGCAGGACGGGATGCCAGAGCCTGTCGTAGAGCGGGCCCGCGCAGGTCATGCTCGCGCCGATGGTGCCGCCCGCGCCCTCCGCCTTGCCGGCCGCCGCCCGCAGGATGGCGAGGGGGGCGAGGTAGTCCCGCGCCCGGCTGCCCGGAACGCGGCGGCCCTTGCTCAGCACCCACCACGGCACCCGGCCTGCATTCGGCCGCAGCGTCCAGCGCTCGCCGGACTTGAGATCGGCAAACGGGAAGGCGGCCTCGTCCGGGCCGACCAGGGCGTCGGCGGGCGCGCCGGCGCGCTTGAGGAAATCGAGGGCGTCACGGTTGCCCGACAGCAGCAGGTGATTGCCGTTGTCGATCTCCAGCCCGAGCGTCGCGTCGTAGTACGACCGGCAGCGCCCGCCCGCCTGCTTGGCGGCCTCGTGTACGACCACCCGGGCGCCGCGCTCCGCCAGCGAGACGGCCGCGGACAGCCCGGCGAGCCCGGCACCGACGACGTGAACGGTTCCCATCAGATCAAGCCGTGCCGCAGCGCCACCGCGACGAGCGCGAGCTTTCCCGGCCTCACCCGCGCGCGCGGCCCTGCCCAGCCGCGCTTGATCAGCGCGTCGAGGTAGAGCCGGTAGGCCGCCGCCATCAGCCGGGCCGCCTTCGTGGCCCGGCGCGGGCTCGCGGCGATGATCTCCCAGGTGGCGCGGTAGTGCGCCTCGGCCTCCGCCGCCACCGCGGCGCAGACCTCGCCGAGGCGCGGATGGGTCATCGCCGCCCCCGGCGTCGGATCGACGAGCCCGATCCGCGCCAGCTTCTCGCGCGGCAGGTAGAGGCGGCCGCGCGCGGCGTCCTCGTCGATGTCGCGCAGGATGTTGGTGAGTTGCAGCGCCCGTCCCTCGTGCCACGCCAAGCGGATGCCGAGATCCTCCGGCATGCCGAAGATGCGCACCGACAGGCGCCCGACCGCGCTCGCCACCCGGTCGCAGTACAGGTCGAGGGTGGTCTCGTCCGGCGCAACGATGTCGGCGAAGGCGTCCATCGCCATGCCGTCGATCACCGCCTGAAAGTCCGCGCGCGCGAGGCCGTAGCGCTGCACCGGCACCACGAGGTCGCGCACCCGCGGGGCCGGGCGCCCGGCGTAGAGCGCGTCGATGTCGGTGCGCCAGCGATCGAGTTCGGCTGCCCGGATCTCGGCCGCGCCACCGTCGTCGGCGACGTCGTCCACCGCGCGGCAGAAGGCGTAGACCGCGTACATCGCCTCGCGGCGCGCCTTCGGCAGGAGCCGCATGGCGGTGTAGAACGAGGAGCCGGCGGCCGGCAGGGCCGGGGCGGCCTCGGCCGACGCGTCGGGGGCCGGGGTCGCGGTGGCGGTCATGGGTGGGCCTTGCCGGGCAGGGCCGCCCGCACGAGGCGGCCGCGGAACGGCCGGCGCGCCAGCGTCGCACCGATCCCGCCGAGCGCCGTCAGCGCGAAGGCGGCCCTGCCGTGATGGACCTTTTCCGAGAGCGGATCGCGCTCCAGCAACCCGCGGGCGAGCACGACGGCGAGCCGGTGGATCGCGGCGATCTCCAGCGACAGGCGCAGGTCGTCGATCAGGTCGGGCAGGGCCTTGCCCGCGTCGAGGAGGCCCAGCGTGCGCTCCGCCAACTCGCGGATCACCGCGCGCAACGGCGGCGCGGCCCGGGCCTCCCCGAGCATCGCGACGCCGGCCCCGTGCAGGTCGAGGGTTTCCTGCGGGATGTAGACCCGGTCGAGCGCGGCGAAGTCCTTGCCGCAATCCTGGAGGTGATTGACGATCTGGAGGGCGGCGCAGATCGCGTCGGACGCCGCCCACACCCGGGCCGGGTCCTCGCCGTGCACGTCGAGGACGTAGCGGCCGACGGGCATCGCCGAGTAGCGGCAGTAGTGGATCAGTTCGTCCCAGGTCGCGTAGCGGCTCTTGCGCGCGTCCATGCGGAAGGCATCGAGCAGTTCGAGCGCGTGGCGGGGGGGCAGGCCGCGCAGGCCGAGTTCGCGCCTGAGCGGCTCGGCCTCCGGGTCGGCGGGGCCGGCCCCGGTCAGCGCGTCGGCGAGGCCGTCCAGCAGTGCGAGCTTGCGCTCGGGCGACAGGCCGGCGTGGTCGGCGACGTCGTCGCCGGCCCGGACGAAGCCGTAGAACGCCAGGATCGCGCCGCGGTGGCGCGGGTGGATCAGGTGCGAGGCGACCGGGAAGTTCTCGTCGCGCGCGCCCTTGCCGGAGCGGGTCTCGGTCGCGGTCTCGGGGGGGCTCATCGCAGGTATCCTGCGCCGCGGAACCACGCGATCGCGTCAGACAGCCCCTCGCGGTAGGGACGGGCCGCGTAGCCGAGTTCCGCCCGCGCCTTCGCATCCGAGAAGAACATCCGGTAGCGGGACATGCGGATGCCGTCGATCGTCGCGAAGGGTTGCCGGCCGGTGATCCGCGCCATCTGCTCGGAGAGGAAGGCGATCGGGTAGACCACGGCGCGCGGCAGGGTCACGGTCGGGGCCTTGCGGCCGACTAGGCCGGCGATGTCGGCGAGCATCTGCGACAGGAGCACGTTCTCTCCCCCGAGGATGTAGCGTTCGCCGATCCGGCCCCGGCGCAGGGCCAGCAGGTGCCCGGCGGCGACGTCGTCGACGTGGGCGAGGTTGAGGCCGGTGTCGACGAAGGCGGGCATCCGGCCCGATGCCGCCTCCTGGATGATACGGCCGGTCGGCGTCGGCTTGACGTCGCGCGGGCCGATCGGCGTCGAGGGATTGACGATCACGGCGGGCAATCCATCCTCGGCCACCATCGCCTCGACCACCCGCTCGGCCACGACCTTGCTGCGCTTGTACGCGCCGATCGCGGTCTCCGGCGTCAGGGGCCGGCTCTCGTCGGAGGGCGTCACGCCGTCGTCCGGCGGCTTGATGGTGGCGACGCTCGACGTGTAGACGACCCGCTCGACCCCCGCATCGAGGGCCGCCCGCATCAGGGTGCGGGTGCCGTCGCGGTTGGTCCGGACGATCTCCTCCCTGTCCGGCGCCCACAGGCGGTAGTCGGCGGCGGCGTGGATCAGGTAGCGCTGGCCGCGCATCGCGGCCGAGGCGGCGGCCGGATCGCGCATGTCGCCCTCGACGGTCTCGACATCGCTCCAAGTGAGGTTCGTGCGCGGGCTCGTCGCGCGGACCAGGATGCGGACCGGGAAGCCGGCCGCCCGAAACACGTCGACCAGGGCCGGTCCGAGGAAGCCGCTCGCGCCGGTGATCAGCACGGGGCCAACCTCGGTCGAGCCTGATATAAGGGCCTCTACCATCACGCTCGAATCGTTTCGGGAAGGCGGCACACGTGCCCGAAATCTAAGCACCGCACCGCAGCACCGGCGCTTTTGTCATCGATGCGCCCGGGCGGCAAGGTAATCCGGGTCACACCGGGCCGGCTCCCCACACCCGGAGCGAACGTCAAGCGAGGCGCAGGCGCGAACGACCCTCCTTCTGTTCAGGCAGGGTGTCCTGGACCTTTTGGACGATGCTTGCGGCGTCCAGGCCGGC
>NZ_CAXTBY010000070.1:0-21979 GCF_964242245.1 uncultured Methylobacterium sp.
GCCTCGGTGTGCCCCGAGCGCATCAGCACGCCGCCGTCCCGCGCGATCAGCGGGAAGACGTGGCCGGGGCGCACGAAGTCGTCGGCGCCCATGTTGCCGTTGGCGAGGGCGCGCACGGTGTTGCAGCGCTGCTCGGCCGAGATGCCGGTGGTCAGCCCGTGCTTCACGTCGACCGTGACGGTGAACGCGGTGCCGAGCGGCGCGTCGTTCGAGGCGACCATCGGCGCGAGGTTGAGGCGCCGCGCCTCGGCCAGCGGCAGGGGCGCGCAGACGATGCCGCAGGTGTGGCGGACGATGAACGCCATCTTCTCCGGCGTGCAGTGGACGGCGGCGACGACGAGGTCGCCCTCGTTCTCGCGGTCGTCGTCGTCGGTGACGACGACGATCTCGCCGCGGGCGAAGGCTGCGATGGCATCGGTGACGGAGGCGTGGGGCACGGTGTGTCTCGGCGGCGCGGCGGAGCGGTCGGGGATCAGGCTCCGACCTGTCCCCGATGGCGGAGATGGTGATCGGCGAGGACGCAGGCCATCATCGCCTCGGCGACCGGCACGGCGCGGATGCCGACGCAGGGGTCGTGGCGGCCCTTGGTGATGAGGTCCACCTCGCGGTTGTCGCGGGTGACCGTGCGCCGCGGCGTCAGGATCGAAGAGGTCGGCTTCACCGCGAACCGGACGACGATCGGCTGGCCGGTGGAGATGCCGCCGAGCACGCCGCCGGCATGGTTGGCGAGGAAGGTCGGGCCGTCGTCGCCGGCGCGCATCTCGTCGGCGTTGTCCTCGCCCCGCAGCGCCGCGGAGGCGAAGCCGTCGCCGATCTCGACGCCCTTGACCGCGTTGATCGACATCATCGCCGCGGCCAACTCCGCGTCGAGCTTGCCGTAGATCGGCGCGCCGAGGCCGGCGGGCACGCCCTCGGCCGTCACCTCGATCACCGCGCCGATCGACGAGCCGTCCCGGCGCAGGCCGTCGAGGTAGTCCTCGTAGAACGCGGCCGTCTCGGCATCAGGGCAGAAGAACGGGTTGCGGCCGACTTGCCCCCAATCCCAGCGCGACCGGTCGACCGCGTGCGGCCCCATCTGCACGAGCGCCGCGCGGATGGTGATGCCGGGGATGACCTTGCGGGCGATCGCGCCGGCGGCCACCCGCGCCGCGGTCTCGCGGGCCGACGAGCGGCCGCCGCCGCGGTAGTCGCGCAGCCCGTACTTGGCGTCGTAGGCGTAGTCGGCATGGCCGGGACGGTAGCTGTCGCGGATCTCGGAATAGTCCTTCGAGCGCTGGTCGGTGTTCTCGATCGTCAGCGCGATCGGCGTGCCGGTGGTGAGCTGGCGCCCGTCCGTGCGGTCGTCGGCGAAGACGCCCGACAGGATCGTCACCCGATCGGGCTCGCGGCGCTGGGTGGTGAAGCGCGACTGGCCGGGCTTGCGGCGGTCGAGCTCGGCCTGGATCTCCTCGGCCTCCAGCGGCAACCCGGGCGGACAGCCGTCGACGACGCAGCCGAGCGCGACCCCGTGGCTCTCGCCGAAGGTGGTCACGCGGAACAGGTGGCCGAACGTGTTGTGGGACATCGCTCGCGTGCTCTAGCGCGGCGGCCGCGGAGTCACAAATCTCGACGGTGCATCCCCCTCCCCCGCAGAGGGATGAGGGAAGACGCGCGCTGGTCTTTGAACCGATCACGCCAAGCCCAAGCCCTCCAGCCCCCCGCGCGCCTTCAGGGCCCGGTAGGCCTCGATGCCGATCGCGAGGTCGCGATGCAGGCGTCTTTCGTTGCCGAGCGCGTTCAGATCGTAGGTCAGGCCGAGGATGTGCGCCGCCGCGTAGCCGTCGGGCAACGGTCCCGCCGTACCAAGGTCGATGGCACGAACCGGAAGGCGCACATCGAAGTCGGATAGGCGCTCGCGCACGGCGTCGCCGCTCCGGCGCAGGTACGCCTCCGCCCGCGGGCCGTGCTCGCGCATGGCGGCGACCGTTCCCTGCACGAGGCAGAAGTGGACGTCCGGACGATGGGCCGGGAACAGGTAGACGAGGTAGTAGCCCCGCGTCGCGCTGGTGGTGACGGCAGGGTCGAAGACCGCGAGCCAGGGCACCGCCGCCCAGTGCGGCCCTCGGCCGGGGCTGCCCTTGACGAGGAAGCCCCGGCCGATCGGTTCGAGGGCGCGCCGCACCTCGTCGGGCGCCCCCTTGCGGATCACGGCGGCCAGCGGATGGCCGGCCGGCGGATCGAGGCGGGCGAGCGGGTACTCCTCGACGATCCGGCGGAGCGCGTAGCCGAGGCTCAGGCCGGCACCCCCGCGATCGCGCGCGGCTCGGCCTCCGGCGTGACGTTGCGCGCATGGCGGACGTTCGACAGCGCCTGATAGGTCTTCAGCCGTGCCCGCATCAGCGAGCCGAGCGGCCGGTGCGCCGCGAGGCTGTGGGCGGGGCGGAAGGACAGCACGTCGTCGGCGTAGGCCCGGCGCGGCGCGCTCATCGCGTCCTGGGCCGGCAGGACGATCCGGGCGACGGTGCGGTAGGGACTCGCCTCCTCCGACCAAGGCTTCGAGGCGTCCTCGATCGGCATGTCGTTGAGGTTCAGGCAGAGCTGGGCGCGAAGCTCGAACACCGCCGCCTGTCCGCGGAAGAACGCCGTGACCGCGTGGCGGAAGGCGTCCGGGTCGTCGCCGGGATGCAGGTCCTCGTCCGCGAGTGCGCCCTGCGCGGGCGTCGCCGGGAAGGCCGCAAGCTTGGCGATGTGGTCGCCGTAGCGCAGGGCGGCCTGCGAGTAGTACGGCTCGGCCAGCGGGTGCAGCGGCTGGTGGCCGAAGAAGTCGAGGAGCGGCGCGCTCTCGCCCTTCACCGCCTTGACGACGCCGTCGATGGCGCGCGCCGTCTGGGAGACGGCGGCCTTGACCGCCTCCGGCGCCTTGGTGCCGGCCTCCAACTGCTTCATGCTGCCCAGAAATCCCCTCGCGTCGGGGTTCGGGAACACCGGCTCGGTGGCGAAGACGAAGTCCTGCGTGTCGGCTGCGTGGCCGGGCAGCGTCTCGCCCGCGACGCCGAGCACCTTGATCGCCATGCCGCGGTGGGTCGAGACGCTGTCCTTCAGGATCTCGCCGGGGCCTTGCGCGAACCGGACGATCACCGGATGGGTGCCGGGGCGCGCGAACAGCCCCTGGCTCAGTTCCGGGGGCAGGTCCGGCAGGACCTGGAATTCGCCGATCACGACGCCGCTGATCTTGGCATGCGAGGCTCGCACCGCGTGCTTGTAGCGGGCGGCCGTCGCCTCGCTCTCCCGCGTCATCGAGGTGATGATCTCCCCGATCACCTGATCCTCGTCGGGGGCCGGCGTCTCGACACCGTCGTGGTAGAGGATCGGCGCGCGCTGGTCCCTCATGCGGTCACTCCTGTTTCCTGGACCGGTTGCAGGGTGAACCGCGCCGCGGCCTCAGGTATCCCGGGGACGTGCCAGCACCCCGCCGGTCATCGGCTCGCGCACGCCCGTGGTGCTCGGGAAGGTGATCGGCAGACCCTTGAGCGAGCGCACGGCCAAGTGCGCGAAGGCCTGCGCTTCGAGGAAGGCCGAGGACCAGCCGATGGCATCCGCCGTCGTGATCTCGGCGCGCAGGTGGTAGTTCAGCAGCCGCACCAGCTCGCCGTTGCGGGCGCCGCCCCCGGCGACGATCCAGCGGGTGGGGATCTCGGGGGCGTGGTCCAGGGCACGCGCCACGGCGCGGGCCGTGAAGGCGGTGAGCGTCGCCGCGCCGTCCTCGGTCGAGAGCTGGCCCGCGAGCTTGTGCGAGAACCAGTTGCGGTCGAGCGACTTCGGCGGGCGCCGGAAGAAGAACGGGTGGGTCAGGAGCCACGCGAGCAGCGGCTCGTCGGCGCGCCCGCGGGCGGCGGTGCGGCCGCCGTCGTCGAGGTTCTTGCCCTCGCGCTCCTGCATCCACTCGTCGATCAGCGCGTTGCCGGGGCCGGTGTCGAAGGCGATGACGCCGCCTTGGCGATCGATCAGGGTCGCGTTGGCGACGCCGCCGATGTTGAGGATGCCGAAGGCGCCCGCGAAGCCCGACGCCTCCGCGAGCGCCTTGTGGAAGACCGGCACCAGCGGCGCGCCCTGGCCGCCGGCCTCGATGTCGGCCCGGCGCAGGTCGGACACCACCGGGATGCCGAGCCGCCGGCTGAGCGCCTGCCCGTCGCCGACCTGGATCGAGATGCGCTGGTCGGGGCGGTGGATCACGGTCTGGCCGTGGAAGCCGATCACGTCGATGTCGGCGGCCGAGAGCCCGTTCTCCGCGAGGAAGTGCTCGACGGCCTGGGCGTGCGCCTCGGTGACGAAGGCCTCGGCCTCCGGCAGCCGGCCGGGCCGGTCGCCGGGCGCCGTCACGCCCTCGGCGTCCTTGGTGGCCGCGCGCAGCAAGGCCTTCTCGTCGTCGGAATAGCCGCGGTAGCCCGTCGGGCCCAGCGGCTCCAGGAAGTTGTTGTGGCCCTTGACCACGTGGACCCGTTCGCCGTCGGTCTCGATCAGGGCGACGTCCACGCCGTCGAGCGAGGTGCCGCTCATCAGCCCGATCGCGCGCATCATGGTCATCGCCGCCCCCGTGCCTTTCGCCGGTCGCCCTGCTAAGACCGGGCGCACGCTGATCCTGCCAAGCCTCTTTCGCGAGGGGACGCGCTAGCACGCCGGGCGTTCCGCTGTCCCGTGCCGGTGCGCCCGTGCTCGAAAAACCGGACCTGCCCCGAATGAACGCCGCCGAGCCCTTCGCGCCGAAATCCGACTTCCTCAAGGTGCTGAGCGAGCGCGGCTACGTCCATCAGTGCTCGGATTTCCCGGGCGTCGACGCGGCCGCCGCGGAGGGCCGGCTGACGGTCTACGTCGGCTACGACTGCACCGCCGCCTCGCTGCATATCGGCCACCTGCTGTCGATCATGATGCTGCACTGGCTGCAGCGGACCGGCGGCCGGCCGATCGCACTGATGGGTGGCGGCACCACCCGCGTCGGCGATCCGTCCGGCCGCGACGAGTCGCGAAAAATCCTGTCGCTGGAGCAGATCGAGGCCAACAAGGCCGGCATCCAGAAGACCTTCGCCCGGTTCCTCGACTTCGGCGAGACGGCCAACGGCGCGCTGATGGTCGACAACGCCGAGTGGCTGACCCGGCTCAACTACATCGAGATGCTGCGCGATGTCGGCCGGCACTTCTCGATCAACCGGATGATGTCGATGGACAGCGTGCGGATGCGGCTGGAGCGCGACCAGGAACTCTCATTCCTGGAATTCAACTACATGATCCTCCAGTCCTACGACTTCGTCGAGCTGAACCGCCGCCACGGCTGCACGATGCAGATGGGCGGCTCGGACCAGTGGGGCAACATCGTCAACGGGATCGACCTCGGCCGCCGCATGGGCGTGCCGGGCCTGCTCGGGCTGACCTGCCCGCTGCTGACCACGGCGTCCGGCGCCAAGATGGGCAAGACCGCGGCCGGCGCGGTCTGGCTCGATGCGGGCATGCTGAGCCCGTACGATTACTGGCAGTTCTGGCGCAACACCGAGGACGCCGACGTGGTGCGTTTCCTCAAGCTGTTCACCCTCCTGCCGATGGACGAGATCGCGGAGCTCGGCGGCCGGGGCGGCGCGGCGATCAACGAGGCCAAGAAGCGGCTCGCCACCGAGGCGACCGCGCTGATGCACGGCCGCGAGGCGGCGGAAACGGCAGCCGAGACCGCGCGGAAAACCTTCGTCGAGGGGACGCTGGCGGCGGACCTTCCGAGCGTCACCGTCTCGCGCGACCTGATCGATGCGGGCTTAGGGGTGCTCAGCGCCTTCGGCCCGGACTACGCCAAGCTCGTCCCTTCGACGAGCGAGGCGCGGCGCCAGATCAAGAGCGGGGGACTGCGCATCAACGACGTGGTGCTCACCGACGAGCGCGCGGTGCTGCGCACGGCCGACTTCGAGGCCGATGGCGTCGTCAAGCTGTCGTTCGGCCGCAAGCGGCACGTGCTGCTGCGGGTGACGTGAGCGGGAGCATCGCGCGAGCGTTTCAGCATCGCTTCACGACTCTGCGTTCGTCCGGGAAGGGAGGTCCAGGAACGATGCCGACTGGCGACCTGAAGCACCGTGCCAAGCGTTGGACCGAACGGATCAAGTTGATCGCGACGCTGTTCAATTCGGTGTCCATCGTCACGGTCGCTGCGGCATTCATCAATCCGATCGCGAACAGGCATTACAACGTGCCGGCGAATGGGGGTTGGCTTCTGCTCGTCGGCGCTGAATGCTTACACGGTATCGGACAAGTCGCACTTACGTTTTTACGAGCCGAAGAGTGACTGCCATGACCTACGACTACGCCCTACAGGTTCTCGGCATCATCGCGGCGATGGGTGTGATTGCCATCGGTGCTCTGAAGATTGGATCGGCGAATTTCGATCGGCGCACTCGTGAGGATGGGCGGAAGGCGAAGTAGGCGACGACCTGCGCGTCCGGCACCGGTCATGGTTGGCCCCTCACTTCGAAGATCAAGGCTGGAGATGACGCCTCCGGACCCGATCCGTGATCGCTTTGAGTGCCGGGTCAGCGCCGCCTGTATCTAACGATCGCCCTGCAGGGCCGGCGGCGGCACGCCGTCGGCGAAGGCGCCGCCTCCGCCGGCGCTGAACAGCTTGCGCAGGAAGCCGGGTGCCACCGCCGAGAGCGGGTTCACGCTCACGTCCGGCGCGTTCAGCTTGCCAGAGACGCGGAAGTTGACGGCGAACAGCCCCTCGTTGTGGCCGCCGGCGAGCAGCGGCCCGAACACCGGCACCTGCGCGACGACGTTGTTGAGGCCGTAGAGCGGCACGAAGGTGCCGTTGATGTCGGTGCGCTCGCGGGCCGTGTCGAGGAAGCCGGAGAGGGTGAAGCCCATCGCCGCGTTCGAGATCGCGGCGTCGGAGAAGTCGAGCCGGGAGCCGGTGCGGACGAAGTTCGCCCGCATGCGGTCGAAGGTCGCCTCGCTCCCCTGCCCCGGCACCGTCCTGCGGCCTCCCCGGGCATCGACGGTGTCCACCGTCTCCGGCCCCTGCGCCGTGATGCTCGCGAGCGCCGGCTCGTTGCGCAGGGTGAAGTCGCGGATCTGGACGACGCCGGATTGCGGCCCGTCGTTGAGCGCGATGCCGAGGTTGAGCCGGCCGCCGTGCATCCGCCGGTACACGTCGACGAAGCGCAGCGTCGCGCCGGCATCGCCCGACTCGACCGCCAGCGTCGGCACGCCGCGCTCGGCCCTGGCGACGCTCGCGGCGAAGGGCGCCGAGCGGAACTTGCCCGTGACGCTGGCCGCGCGCAGGTCGCGCCCGCGCAGGGTGAGCTTGAGGTTGGCGCCCGTCAGCGCCTCCTCGTTGAAACCGGTGAGGATGGCCAGCGCGATGTCCGCCTCGATGTCCTTCGGGCTTCCCTCCCGCGCGCCCTTCCCGTCCGCTGCGGTCAGCGCCCTGAGGAACGGCCGCGCGTCCGCCACCGCACCCTTGACGCCGACGCGGTAGCCGTTGCCGCTGCGCTCCAGCGTGACGCGCATGTCGTCGCCCGGCGAGAGCTTCAGGCTGGTGAGGTCGGCCCGGTCCAGGGCGCCGTCGACGGTGATCGAGGCGCTGCCGCGGGCCGAGGCGGATGCCGCCTCCAGCACGATGTCGCGCAGGTCCAGCCCCGAGCCGGTGTCGACGAGCGAGAAGGTCAGGCGGCCGGCCTTGCCCGCACCCTTGGCGAGACCCGGCAACAGGCCGTCGATGCCGGCACGCTGGAGATCGGCCTCCACCCGGATCGGCGCCTTGGTGCTGAGCTTGCCGATCGGGATCGTCGCCTTGACCGGGATCGGCCCGCTGAGCTGGGGGGCGATCGGCAGTCCCTTGCGCGCGCGCAGCGCCTCGTCGAGGGTGAGGTTGACCAGGGCTTCCCCCGCACCCCCGCCCTTGCCCTGGTGCAGGTCGATCGTGATCGGAGCGCCCGCGACCCGGCCGTCTCCCTTCAGGGCGAAGCCCCCGCGGTCGTAGCTCACCGCGAACCGGCCGGCCTCCAGCCGGTCCTTGCCGACGACCTTGTCGACGGAGAGGTCGGAGAGCGTGCCGGTCACGGTGACCGGCAGGTCGGGCAGGTCGGGCATGTGCTTGAGGTTCAGCGGAAACGCGACGCGCAGGTCCGCCTGCCCCTTGATCGTCGCCGGATCGAGATCGACGCCGGACAGCGCCTTGAACATCCGGGTCTGGAGCAGGGCCGCGAGCGCGTCAGCTCCGCCGCCGAGGCGCAGGCCGATCTCGGCCACGACCGCGTCCGGCGTGATCTCCGGGATCACGAAGCTGCCCTCGGAGATGCCGAGCGCGCGTCCGTCGGCCATGCGAATCCCGGCGGTCACGTTCCGAATCCGCGTCGTGCGGCCGGTGATGGTGCCGGCCACGCTGCCCTTCGTGAGCGGCGGCGCGTCCGGTGACACTTCCAGGGTCGCGTCGGAGACGCGGAAGTCGATGTGCACCGCGTTGTCGGGCATCGGATCGCCGCGGGTCGCGGCGGCGAGTTCGGCGGCGGACATGTCGACGGTGATGTCGACCGCCTCGATACGGGCGCTGCGCAGTTGATCGACGAGGTAGTCGCGCGCGCCCGGCGCGATGTTCTCCGGCCACAGCCGCAGGGCGGTGCGCGCCTCGCTGTCGGTGGCCGTGACGTGGAGCGTGAGGCCGTCGTCGTCCCCGGTCGTCCCGATGGTCCCGGTGATGTTGCCCCGGACACCCTCGCCGGTCATGCTGAACGCGTCGATCTCGACGCCGCCGGCCCGGCCCGTGAGGTGGCCGTCCATGGCCGCGATCGTCACCGGCTTGTCCCGCGCTCCCGCGCCGCGCAGCTTTGCATTCCGGCTCGCGAGCGTGGCGGTCCACGCGCCGTCGGCGCCGGGCTTGCCCTCCACCCAGGTGCCGGTGAGGTGGACCGCGTTGCCGGCCCCGAGGTAGTCGAGGCCGTCCATCGTCATCACCCGCGCCGCCTCGTCCCAGCTCATCGCGGCGCTCACGGCCTCGACGGTGATGGGGTTGAAGTCGCGCTCCTCGATCAGGACGGTGCCGTCGCTGCTGCGCAGGGCCGCCTTCATCGTCTCGATCCGGCCGCCGTCGAGGGCGACATCGGCGCGGGCGGAGAGCTTCAGGTCGGTGGTGATCGGCAGCTTCGACTGGCCGGACAGGAGCAGCAGGTCGGCGACTGGCAGGTCGTCGAGGGTGATGATGCCGGCCCGGTGGCTGCCGCCCGCCTCGCGCAGCGTGCCGCCGAAGCGCCACTGCCCGTGCGGACCGTCGATGCGCAGTTCGAACAGGCGCGCATCCTGGGTGGCGTCGCGCCCGAACAGGCCGTTGACGTGCTCGAAGACGGCGCGTTCGCGGGCATCGTCGTCCAGCAGCGTCAGGCGCGCGTCGGTGATGCGGGCCCGGTCCAGGGCGCCGACGACGCCGGCGGAATCGAGCACCACCCCGAAGATCGAGGCGGTGGCCGCCGACAGCGGCGAGACCGTGCCGCGGGCCGCATCGACGCTCGGCGGCGTGCGCGGCGCGGCATCCTCCGGATGCGCCGGCTCGGAGGCCGCGAAGGCGATGGAGCCGTCGCGGTGGACCAGCGCCGTCATCTGCACGTCGCGGAACTCGATCGAGCGCGGCTGCACCGACAGCTTCAGCAGGCTCCAGGTGTCGATGCTGACCAGCGCGAGCGGCGCGCGCACGACGAGCGCCCCTTGCGGGTTGCGGATGTCGAGCCCTGCGACGCGCAGGGCCAGCGCATTCTCGGAGTCGAGCTCCAGGGTGCTGTCGCGCAGGCTGACCTGCCAGCCGGGGCCGATGCGGCCGGCGAGCGCGGACGAGACCCGCTCCGACAGGCCGTCGATGCGCAGCGGCCCCGCGGCGAGGCGCATGATCCCGAGCCCGAGGCCGCAGCCGAGCACGACCACGAGCGACAGCGCCGTCCACAGGCACCGCCGCGTCCAGCGACGAACCGGCTTGCGCGGTCGTCCCTCCTGGGCCGTATCCTGGGGCCGGGCCTCTTCCTCGGGCATTGAGACCTTGCATCGGCGCGTCCCCTGGATCGGAACGGCCGCTCATTGCTGGGACGCGACCCTGTTAAGAAGCCGTTCCGGCATGGTCGGGGCGCCCGGCACGCGGGCGTCGGGCTATCCGGGCACGGCGCCAACGACACCACCAATCGGCCGAAAGGATGGCACGATGCCCCTCGCTCAAGGCGATGCAGCTCCCGACTTCACCCTCCCCGGCTCCGGCGGCGCGACGGTCGCGCTCGCGGACCTCATCGGTCACAAGATCGTGCTGTACTTCTACCCGAAGGACGACACGAGCGGCTGCACCTTGGAGGCTCAAGGGTTCAACGCCCTGCTCGGCGCCTTCGCCGAGGCGGACGCGCGGGTGATCGGAATCTCGCCGGACCCGGTCAAGAGCCACGACAAGTTCCGAGCCAAGTACGACCTCGCGTTCCCCCTCGCGTCGGACGAGGCCAAGGCGATGCTGGAGGCCTACGGCGTCTGGGTCGAGAAGAGCATGTACGGGAAGACATACATGGGCGTCGAGCGCACGACGATGCTCCTCGACCGCGCGGGACGGATCGCCCGGGTCTGGCCGAAGGTGAAGGTGCCGGGCCACGCCGAAGAGGTGCTGGAGGCCGCCCGCGCCCTGCCCTGATGGCCGCGGCGCGCCGGACGTATCCTGGGCGGAAGCCCGTCCAGCACGGGAGGCTCGATTTTCCGGTTCCTTAACCCTGTCGGCGCTGAATGGCGGCCTGGGCATCGGTCCGGATGCAGATGAGCCGCCTTTCGTCCGCCAACACCTTGCGTGCCAAGAACTTCGGGGTGCGCCTACTCGCGGCCGCCCTCGCGGCGACGATTCTGTGGGCCGCCGGTGCGACCGGGTTGCTGCTGTTTCACGACGACCTGCTCGCCGGGTTCGTCGCGCGGCAGGGCGCGATGCAGGCGGCCTACGAGGCGCGCCTGCTCGACATGCAGATGCGCCTCGACCGCGGCGGCTCCGAGCGCGTCCAGGCGCAGGATGCCGTCGCGGCGCGCCTCGCGGGCCTGATCGAGCGGCAGGGCGAACTGGAACGGCGGCAGGCCGCGCTCGCCGGCCTCACCGGCCCGATCGAGGACGGCGCCGGGCCGCCGGTCACCGGCTCGCTCCCGTCCCGTCCGACCATCCCGATGCCGGCCCTCGGCCTGCGCGGGGCCGATGAGGCCCCGGCCGGCCGGCGGAGCGACCGCGAGACCGGCCTGCGGCTGGCGGCCCTGGACGGGCGCCTCGACGGCCTCGCGGCAGCCCAGGCCTTGAGCCTCGACCGGATCACCGCGCGAACCGGACGCGACCTCGCGCGCCTGCGCCGGACGATCGGCCGGACCGGCCTCGATCCGACGCGCTTCGAGGCGCGGCCCGAGGCGGGTCTCGGCGGTCCGCTGGTTCCGGCGGAAGCCGGACCGTTCGCGACGACGCTGGCCGCGACCGAGCGGGCGGTCAGCGAAGCCCAGAGCCTCCGCCGGCTCGCCGCGAGCCTGCCGCTCGCCCGGCCGGTCGCGGTCGAGCGCGGTATCGCGAGCGGCTTCGGCACGCGGCTCGACCCGTTCACGCGGGGGCCGGCCCTGCACACCGGCCTCGACCTGCGGGCGGAAATGGGTGAGCCGGCCCTCGCCACCGCGCCCGGCCGCGTCGTCGCGGCGGAACCGGCCGGCGGCTACGGCAACATGGTGGAGATCGACCACGGCCACGGCGTCGTCACGCGCTTCGCCCACCTCGCCCGCTTCGCGGTGCGGCCGGGACAGTGGGTCCGCGCGGGCGACCTGATCGGCCACGTCGGCTCGACCGGGCGCTCCACCGGCGCGCACCTCCACTACGAGACCCGGGTCGACGGCGAGCCGGTCGATCCGCAGGGCTTCCTGGAAGCCGGGCGCCAACTCGCGGCGGCCGCGCCCTGACCGGACGCGGCGTCTGTCAGGAGCGCCCGCTCCAGGGGCGTCTCATCCCGGATTCTGGCTGCGGTGAAGTGGTGGGGCCGTCAGGAACGGCCGCAGCCGGCCGTCCAGGTCCCGGCGCCAGTCCGCGTCCGCCGCCATCGCCCGTGCCGGATCATCCTGGCACGCGAAGCCTATTTCGCGATGCGCCGCGACGGAGGGCGCCGCAGGGATGCGTGAACGGCCTTCATAGCCCGCACCTTCGGGGAGCGCCCGTCCAAGCGACGACCCACCCGACGCGCTCGCGACAGCGATCAGACGCTCGGCCGCAGCACGCGCCGCGCGGAGAAACCTGCGAGCGCCCAGAGGAAGGCGCCGAGGGTGCGGACCGGGAAGAAGGTCGGCCCATCGTGGCTGACGGGCGCGGGCCACGGCACGCCGATCGCCGTGACGGCCCACGAGACCAGCACGGAGACCGCCAGCCCGATGATCGCGGCGATGAACAGCTTGCCGAACTGCGTCGCGGTCCAGCCGAGATAGAGGCACAGACCGATCAGAACCGGATCGAGGCCCGCCCAGATCCAGACGGTCCAGGGGTAATAAGGAACCGTCACCACCACGCCCTCGGCAGGGCGGTCCGGCCCGCGGCCTCCTCGATCACCTGCGCGGCGGCAAACAGCGTCTCCTCGTCGAAGGGGCGCCCGATCAGTTGCAGGCCCAGCGGCAGGCCCTGCCCGTCGAGGCCGGCCGGCACCGCGATGCCGGGCAGCCCCGCCATGTTCACGGTCACCGTGAACACGTCGTTGAGGTACATCTCGACCGGGTCGGCCGAGGCCTTCTCGCCGATGCCGAAGGCGGCGGACGGGGTCGCCGGCGTCAGGATCGCGTCGACGCCCGCGGCGTACGCCGCCTCGAAGTCGCGCTTGATCAGGGTGCGGATCTTCTGGGCGCGGACGTAGTAGGCGTCGTAGTAGCCCGCCGAAAGCACGTAGGTGCCGATCATGATGCGGCGCTTCACCTCGCGGCCGAAGCCCGCGGCGCGGGTGTTCTCGTACATCCCTGCGATGTCCTGTCCCGGCACCCGCAGGCCGTAGCGCACGCCGTCGTAGCGGGCGAGGTTCGAGGAGGCTTCGGCCGGCGCCACGATGTAGTAGGCCGGCAGTGCCAGCTTGGTGTGCGGCAGGGAAATGTCCCGGATGGCGGCGCCGGCATCCTTGAGCCACGCCGCTCCCTGGTCCCAGAGCTTCTGGATCTCGGCCGGCATGCCCTCGACCCGGTACTCCTTCGGGATGCCGATGGTCAGGCCCTTCACGCCGCGCGAGACCGCCGCCTCGAAGTCCGGCACGGGCAGATCGGCGCAGGTGGTGTCGCGGGCATCCGGCCCCGCCATCGAGCCCAGCAGAATCGCGCAGTCGCGCACAGTGCGGGCGATCGGGCCCGCCTGGTCGAGGGAGGAGGCGAAGGCCACCGTGCCCCAGCGCGAGCAGCGCCCGTAGGTCGGCTTGATCCCGACCGTGCCGGTGAACGCCGCCGGCTGGCGGATCGAGCCCCCCGTGTCGGTCGCCGTCGCCCCGAGGCAGAGGCGGGCCGCCACCGCCGCCGCCGAGCCGCCCGACGAGCCGCCGGGGACGAGCCGCGCCTCGGACCCCCGTCGGCGCCAGGGCGAGACCACGTCGCCGTAGGCGCTGGTCTCGTTCGACGAGCCCATGGCGAACTCGTCGAGGTTGAGCTTGCCCAGCATCACCGCGCCGTCGCGCCAGAGATTGGCCGAGACCGCCGACTCGTAGCGCGGCTCGAAGGTTTCGAGGATCTTCGACCCGGCCGTCGTGGTGACGCCGTGGGTGCAGAACAGGTCCTTGATGCCGAGCGGCAGGCCTTCCAGGGGGCGGGCCTCGCCCTTGGCGATCCTGCCGTCCGCGGCATCGGCCATGCTCAGGGCCCGGTCGGGCGTCTCCAGCAGGTAGGCGTTGAGCGCCCGCGCCGCCGCAATCGCGGCGATGTGCGCCTGCGCGAGTTCGCGGGCCGAGAAGGTCCCGGCCCTGAGCCCGTCGCGCGCCTCGGCGAGGCTGAGTTCGTTGAGTTCCGTCACGCTGTTCGTCCTCGGCCATCCGGCCGCGAGGGGCGGGTCTACCCGTTCGCGGGCATCGTCGTCAGGGGCACCGGCCTCCTACTCGACGACCTTCGGCACCAGGAAGTAGTGATCCTCGGTCTCGGGCGCGTTGGCCACCACGTCGACGGCGCGACCGCCGTCGGTGACGAGGTCCGCGCGCTTCTTCATGGCCATCGGGGTCACCGAGGTCATCGGCTCGACGCCGCTCACGTCGACGGCACCCAGTTGCTCGACGAAGGCGAGGATCGCGTTGAGCTCACCCTGGAGCGGGGCGACCTCGTCCTCGGCGACCGCGATGCGGGCGAGGTGCGCGATGCGCCGGACTGTGTTCGCGTCGACCGACATGGTGCCTTCGTGCTACCCGGGGGTTCGTCCTGATCCAGGCCTCCTGCCGGCGCCGAATTCTTGTCGGCGCGCGGCGGGTTGATCGAGGTCGGCGCGCTATAGCACCGGCCTTCGCGCAGCCGCAACGCGCGGACGGCTTCAGGTGACGACGTGGTTCGGCGTCACCGTCGTCTCGATCAGGATGCCGGCCGGGCGGACCGGGTGGAACTCGGCCTGCGCGAAGCCGAACACCAGGATCTCGAAGGCGGCCAGCAGCATCAGCCTGTGCCGGCGCGGCATCGACGGACGGCGGACGTGCAGGGTGCGCGAAGCGATGGCGGTCAAGGGAGCCCCTGTGGCGAGCGTTAACGGAACCTTAACCACGCATATGCCGGAACCGCTCCACCCCGCGCCACGTCGACCTCGCGATGCGGTTAACGGCTGTGGATGACGCGATGTGGAACGAGGTGTTCGCGAGCCTGCATCCGGGCGCCCGATCGAGCGAGGCCGAACTCGCGCGGGCCGAGGCCGAGCTGGGATTTGCCCTGCCGGACTCGTACCGGAGCTTCTGCCGCGCCTGCGGCGCAGGCCTCGCCAACGGCCACTTCCGCATCGCCACGCCGGTGCCCTGCGAGGCCGCCGACCTCGTGACTCGCGCGAGGCTGATCGCCGACAGCATCGGCGCGGCGATCGAGCGGCTCGCCGGACCGGGCGCGCCGCACCGCTTCGACATCGAGGACGGCGACCTGACGCGGCTCGACCGCGCCTGCTTCTTCGGCGAGGGGGCGGACGGCAGCTTCCTGTTCTGGGACGTATACGGCACCGGCGAGTACCCGATCTGGGTGATGGCCGCGGACCTCGAGACCATCCGCTTCGGCGGCGACACCCTCGACGCGCTCCTCCGGCGCACGCAGTCGCTGGCGATCCTCGACATCCTCGGCGACGGCACGCCGCCGCTGCCCGCGACCTTCGAGGGCATCGAGGAGGCCGTGCTGGCGCGGGCGGGAGACCTCGCTTAAGGCTTTTCGGACGAAGGGCGGGACCCGATGGATACGGACGCGTTGCGCGCCTTCGCGGAAGGCTCCCGCGGCGGGCCGCGCCTGATCGGGATCGATCTCGGCACGAAGACGATCGGGCTTGCCTTGTCCGACCTCGGCCGGCAGATCGCCTCGCCCCTCGAGACGATCCGGCGGGTGAAGTTCACGCCGGATGTCGCCCGCCTCAAGACCTTGTGCGCGCAGCACGCGGTGGGCGGCCTCGTGATCGGACTGCCGCTCAACATGGACGGCAGCGAGGGCGTGCGGGTGCAGTCGACGCGCTCGTTCGTGCGCAACCTCAAGCCGCTGCTGGACCTGCCGGTGCTGTTCTACGACGAGCGCCTCTCGACCGCCGTCGTCACCCGCGCCCTGATCGAGGCCGACACCTCGCGCGCGCGCCGGAGCCAGCTCGTGGACAAGCTCGCAGCCGCCTACATCCTGCAAGGCTGCCTCGACCGGATGCGCGGGCTGGTGGAGTCGGAGGATGACGATCCCTGCTGAGGGGCGGGACGATCACCGGATCAGCGACACCGTCCCGCTGCCGTGGCGCTCGATCCGGCCGTCGAGTTCGAGTTCGAGCAGCGTGGTCTGCACGAGGCGCACCGGCAGGCCCGTGCTCCGGGCCAGTTCGTCGGTGCCGATCGGTGTCGGGCTGAGCGCGCCGATGAGCCGGGCGCGGTCGTCCTCCGGTTCGGCCGGCGCCGCCGCGTCGAGCCGCGGCGCGAGCATCGGGATCGCCTCGCCGTCGAAGTCGATCTCGTCCCAGAACACCGGTGCGTCGGCGAGTTCGGGTCGCGACGGCGCCGGGCCGCGGTCAGGATCGCCGCCCCGCTCGACCAGGGGGGCGACGACGGCGAGCACGTGGTCGACCTCGGCGACGAGCGTCGCGCCCTGGCGGATCAGGTCGTTGGTGCCCTCCGCGCGCGGGTCGAGCGGCGAGCCCGGCACGGCGAAGACCTCGCGGCCCTGCTCCAGCGCGAAGCGGGCGGTGATGAGCGATCCCGAGCGCCGGGCCGCCTCGACCACCACCGTGCCGTAGGCCAGCCCGGAGATGATGCGGTTGCGGCGGGGAAAGTCGCGCCCGCGCGGCACCCAGCCCATCGGCATCTCGGCGAGCACCGCGCCGCCCGCCTCCAGGATCGCATCGACGAGGCCGGCGTGGTTGGCCGGATAGATCCTGTCCTGGCCGCCGGCGAGCACCGCGACGGTACCGGTCTGCACGGCCGCCTTGTGGGCACGGGCATCGATGCCGCGGGCGAGCCCCGAGACCACGACGAGCCCGGCCTCGCCCAAGCCCCGCGCCAGCCGCTCGGTGAAGGCGAGGCCGGCAGCCGAGGCGTTGCGCGAGCCGACCATGGCCACGGCCGGGCGCAGGAGCAGGTCAGCCCGTCCCCGGAGCGCGATCAGCGGCGGCGCGGAATCGGCAGCCTGGAGGAGCCGCGGATACTCCGCCTCGCCCAGGGCGACGATCCGCGCGCCGAGCCGGGCGGCGGCGGCGATCTCGGCCTCCGCCTCGCCGCGCGTCGGCAGGACGATGCGCCTGCCGCGGCGCGCGGTGAGGTCGGGCAGGGCGTCGAGGGCGGCACCGGCACCGCCGAACCGGTTGATCAGGCTGCGGAAGGTCCGCGGGCCGACGCCCTCGGAGCGGATCAGCCGGAGCCAATCGGTCCGCTGCGCGTCGGTGAGCTGCATGCCGCCTCCGAGGACGATCGTCCGACCGACGCGGCCGGCGGTTCAGCCCTTCTGCCCGATGCGCCCCTCGGTGCCCGCGATCAGCCGACGGATGTTGGGCGCGTGCCGCCACCATAGCAGCAGGCCGAGCACGAGGAAGAGCCCGGCCCTGTCCGGCCGGCCGAGCGCCCACGGGACGATGGGGGTCGCGGCCGAGGCCGCGAGCGCGGCCAGCGAGGAGTACCGGAGGGTGAAGGCGAGGCCGAGCCAGATCGCGGCGAAGGCCGCGAGCGCCGGGGGGCTCAGGGCCAGCAGCACGCCGAGGAAGGTCGCGACGCCCTTGCCGCCCCGGAAGCCGAGCCAGACCGGGAACAGGTGCCCGAGGAACGCGCCGAGGCCAGCGGCCAGCGCCGGGCCCTCTCCGAGGGTTTTCGCGATCAGGACCGCGGCGGTCCCCTTGAGGGCGTCGCCGAGCAGCGTCGCGGCGGCGAGCCCCTTGCGGCCGGTGCGCAGGACGTTGGTCGCACCGATGTTGCCCGATCCGATCGCCCGCACGTCGCCCAGGCCCGCCACGCGGGTCAGGATCAGCCCGAACGGGATCGAGCCCAGCGCGTAGCCGAGCGCGAGACCGGCGAGCACGACCGGCCAGGACAGGTCTACCGTGCTCACGCGGCGCCCGCGAGGTCGGGGGAGCGGTGGACGATGCGGCCGCCGACGAGCGTCAGCACGGCGGCGCCCTGCATCCGGGCCTCGTCGAAGGGCGAGTTCTTCGAGCGCGACTTCAGGGTGCGCTTGTCGAGGACGTAGGGCACGTCCGGGTCGATCAGCACGAGGTCGGCCGGCGTGCCGACCGCGAGCCGCCCCTCCGTGCGGCCGAGGACCCGCGCCGGGTTCTCGGTGAGCGCCGCGAGCAGGCGCGCGAGCGACACGTCGTCGGAGCGCACGAGCCGCAGGCTCGCGCCGAGCAGGGTCTCGATGCCGAGGGCGCCGTCGGCGGCCTCGGCGAATGGCAGGCGCTTGGTCTCGACGTCCTGCGGATTGTGATCGGAGACGACGACGTCGATCACCCCCGCGTTCAGGGCGGCGACCAGGGCCTGCCGGTCATCCTCGCCGCGCAGGGGCGGCGAGAGCTTGCAGAAGGTGCGGTAGTGGCCGATGTCGCCCTCGTTGAGCACGAGGTTGTTGACCGAGGCGCCGCAGGTGACGGGCAGGCCGTCGTCCTTGGCCCGCCGCACGATCTCCACCGAATCGACGCAACTGATCATCGCCGCGTGGTAGCGCGCACCGGTGAGCCGGACGAGGCGGAGGTCGCGCTCCAGCATCACCGTCTCGGCCTCGCGCGGGATGCCCATCAGCCCGAGCCGCGAGGCGAGTTCGCCCTCGTTCATCACGCCCTCGCCGACGAGGTCGGGCTCCTCGACGTGCTGCATCAGCAGCGCGCCGAAATCGCGGGCGTAGCTCATGGCGCGGCGCATCACCTGGGCGTTTTTCACCGCCCTCAGCCCATCGGTGAAGGCCACGGCGCCGGCCTCCTGGAGCAGCCCGAACTCCGTCATTTCGTGGCCGGCCAAGCCCTTGGTGATGGCGGCCGCCGGCAGGACGTTGACGCAGGCCGTGTCGCGGGCGCGGCGCAGCACGAAATCGACGATGGCCGGCCCGTCGATCACCGGGTTGGTGTCGGGCATGCACACCAGCGTCGTGACACCGCCGGCCGCCGCCGCGGCGCTCGCGCTCGCCAGCGTCTCGCGATGCTCGGCCCCCGGCTCGCCGACGAAGGCGCGCAGGTCGATCAGGCCAGGGGCGAGGATGTGGCCAGCGCAATCGATAGTTTGCACGCTCTCCGGTGCGCCGGGGGCAGCGCCCCACGCGATGTCGCTGATGCGGCCGTCGCGGATCAGGACGTGGCCGAGGCCGTCGCGGCCGGTGGCCGGGTCGAGGAGCGAGGCGTTGGCCAGGAGCAGCGGTCTTGCGGGCATGGCCATCACGCGTTCGGCAGGTGGGAGGCCAGGGCCTCCATCACCGCCATCCGGACCGCGACGCCCATCTCGACCTGCTCGCGGATCAGCGACTGCGCGCCGTCGGCGATCTCGGACGAGATCTCGACGCCGCGGTTCATCGGCCCGGGATGCATGACCAGGGCGCCGGGCGCCGCGAGCGCCAGCTTCTCGGCGTCGAGCCCGAAGTAGCGGAAGTACTCCTTCACCGAGGGCACGAAGGAGCCGTTCATGCGCTCGCGCTGGAGGCGCAGCATCATCACGATGTCGCAGCCGGAAAGCCCCTTGCGCATGTCGGTGAACACCTCGACGCCGAAGCGCGCGATACCCGCGGGCAGTAGCGTCGAGGGGCCGATCACCCGCACCCGGGCACCGAGTGCCTGGAGCAGGATGAGGTTCGAGCGGGCGACGCGGCTGTGCAGCACGTCGCCGCAGATCGCGATCCGCAGCCCCTCGATCCGGCCCTTGTTGCGGCGGATGGTGAGCGCGTCCAGCAGCGCCTGCGTCGGGTGCTCGTGGGCGCCGTCGCCGGCGTTGACCACCGCGCAATCGACCTTGCGGGCGAGCAGGTGCACGGCGCCGGCGGCGTGGTGGCGCACCACGATGATGTCCGGGCGCATGGCGTTCAGCGTCGCGGCGGTGTCGATGAGCGTCTCGCCCTTCTTCACGGAGGAGAAGGCGACCGACATGTTCATCACGTCCGCCCCGAGCCGCTTGCCGGCGAGCTCGAACGAGGATTGCGTCCGGGTCGAGGGCTCGAAGAACAGGTTGATCTGGGTGCGCCCGCGGAGCGTCGACAGCTTCTTCTCCACCTGCCGCGAGATCGCGACGGCGGCGTCCGCCCGGTCGATCAGGCCCTCGATCTCGGGGCGCGTCAGGCCCTCGATGCCGAGCAGGTGGCGGTGCGGGTAGCTCGAAGGCGTCGGCTGGCTCATGCTGGCCGCAGGTGATAGGTCGCAGCCCATGCGGCGGCAAGCGGCGCGATCCCGCATCCCCGATCGTCTGCGGCCTTCAGGCCTCCGCCATCGGCTGGCAACTTTCGGCCCCGGCGATACGTAACCGGTGGCGGTGACGCGGCGAAGACGCGTCCATTCCGCATCGAAGGCGAGCACAGACTCTTGGCATCCTCCCAAGTCATCCCGACGGACGCGCAGCCCGCGCCGGTCCGCCGCGAGACGATCTACCGGCACCCCGTCGTGATCCGCCTCGCGCACTGGCTCAACGCGGTCACGCTCCTGATCCTGCTGATGAGCGGCCTGCAGATCTTCAACGCGCACCCGGCCCTGTACTGGGGCTCGACATCGACCTTCGACGCGCCGGCGCTGGCGATCACGAGCGACACCGACGCCAGGGGCGAGCCGCGCGGCGTCGTGACGGTGGGCAGCCACACCTTCGACACCACCGGCTGGCTCGGCCTGTCGACCGAGCAGGGCACGCAGACCGACCGGGCGTTCCCGGCCTGGAGCACGCTGCCCTCGGGTCAGGACCTCGCCACCGGGCGGCGCTGGCACTATCTGTTCGCGTGGGCCTTGGTGATCAACGGGGTCATCTACCTCGCCTACGGACTCGCGACCGGGCAGTTGCGCCGCCGCGTGATCCCGGACGGCGACCAGATGCGCGATCTCGGCGGCTCGGTGCGCGAGCACCTCACCCTGCACTTCCCCAAGGGCGAGGAGGCCAAGCGCTACAATGTGCTGCAGAAGCTGACCTACCTCCTCGTCATCGCCGTGCTGCTGCCGGCGATGGTGCTCGCGGGGCTGGCGATGTCACCGGGCCTGAATGCGGCGTGGCCGTGGTTGCCCACGCTGTTCGGCGGCCGGCAATCGGCGCGCACGATCCACTTCATCGTGGCCAACCTGCTGGTACTGTTCGTCATCGTGCACGTGGTGCTGGTGCTGGTCTCAGGCTTCTGGAACAACATGCGCGGCATGGTCACCGGCTGGTTCGCGATCGAGGCGCCGGACGCCGATGCGGGAAGGGGCCGCTGATGATCACACCTCCGCATCGCCGCCGCTTCCTCACTGCGGCCGCAGGATTTACGGGCGCCGCCCTCCTCGGCGGGTGCGACCGGTTCGCGGCCTCGTCCTACGGCCCGCGCACCCTGAAGCTCGGGGAGGACGCCAACCTCTTCGTGCAGCGCCTCCTGCTGACGCCGGCCTCGCTGGCGCAGGAGTTCCCGGACTCGGCCATCTCGGCGACGTTCAAGCCGAACGGGACGATCGATCCTCCCGACCGGGCCTACAAGGCGCTCGCCGCCAAGCACTTCGCGAAATTCAAGCTCGAGGTCGGTGGCCTCGTGGAGCGCCCGCACTCCTTCAGCCTTGCGGACCTGCGCGGTCTGCCCGCGCGGACGCAGACGACGCGGCACGATTGCGTCGAGGGCTGGAGCTGCATCGGCACGTGGACCGGCGTACCGCTCGCCGAGGTGCTGAACCGGGCCGGGCTGAGGCCGCAGGCGCGCTACGTCGTGTTCCACTGCGCCGACACCCTGGAATACGCCGGCGGCGGCCTCGAAGGGGGCGGCGACGGGGCGCTCCTGCGACCGGAAAACCCGACCGCGGTGCGCCACCTCGCGGCGGCCGGCAATGGCGCGGATGCCTGGGGCGGCGGAGGCGATGCCGCACCCCCGGATGAGGAGCCGGCCGACAGGCGCACGCCGATCCGCTACTACGAGAGCATCGACCTCACCGACGCCTTCCACCCGCAGACGCTGCTGGCCTACGATCTCAACGGCCAAGCGCTGCCGGTCTCGAACGGCGCGCCGCTGCGACTGAGGCTGGAGCGGCAACTCGGCTACAAGCAGGCCAAGTACGTGATGCGGATCGAAGTGGTCGATGCGCTCTCCGCGATCGGCCAGGGCCACGGCGGCTACTGGGAGGACCGCGGCTACGAGTGGTACGCCGGGATTTGAAGCACGGCTCCTTCCCTCTCCC
>NZ_CAXTBY010000071.1:0-21967 GCF_964242245.1 uncultured Methylobacterium sp.
GCCTCGCCGTCCTCGACCTCGATGCCGTGCTCGGCCAGGATCCAGAAGATCGCCTCCAGGTCCTCCGCCGACACGTCGCGGGGGGGAAGCGCTTCCTCCAGGTCCTCGTAGGTCAGGCAGCGGCTCTTCTGGGCCGCCGCCTTGGCCAGGAGGATGTCGACCGACCGCCTGATGTCAACGGCCAGCCCATCGAGACCCGGCACGCTCTCGCCCGCCGGCAGTCGGAGGGCGTCGGCCAGCATCCGGTCGATCAGTGCCTGTCGGCGGGACTGCGCGTCGCCGCGGCCGGCCTGCTCCCGCTTCCCTGGTTCGTGCCTGCCGGCGTCGCGCTTGGCCATCGACCTGATATGGCTCGCGAAGGCGCGGCGTCGAGGGCCCGGAAGCGGCGCCGTCTCTGGCGCGCCGGGAGGCGGGGGCTTCCGGTGGCGCGGGCCGGCTCGGTCCGAAGGTCGACGCTAACCAGCCGCGATCGAGTGCTTGGTCACGGCGGGCACCCGCAGGGTCACGAGTTCCTCCGAGGCGGTCGGATGGACCGCGATGGTGCGGTCGAAATCCGCCTTGGTGGCACCCATGGTGACGGCGATGCCGACGGCCTGGATGATCTCGCCTGCGTCGTGGCCGAAGATGTGGACGCCGACGACCTTGTCGGTCGCGCGCTCGACGAGGACCTTCATCAGGATGCGCTCGTCGCGCCCCGACAGGGCGGCCTTCATCGGCCGGAAGCTCGCCTTGTAGACGTCGATCGCGCCGCAGAGGCGGCGGGCGACGTCCTCGTTGTGGCCGACGACGCCGATCTCCGGCGTCGAGAACACGGCGGTCGGGATCAGGCGGTGATCCACGCAGGCCGGGCGAGCGCCGAACACGGTGTCGGCGAAGGCGTGGCCCTCGCGGATCGCGATCGGCGTGAGGTTGGCGCGGTTCGTCACGTCGCCCACCGCGTAGATGGAGGGCACCGCGGTGCGGGAGTAGGCGTCGACGGGGATCGCGCCCGCCCCGTCCGTCTCGATCCCGACCCGTTCGAGGCCGAGGCCGTCGACGTTCGGCCGCCGTCCCGTCGCGACCAGAACCTGATCGACCAGCAGGCTGTCGCCGTCGTCGAGGACGGCGCGGATGGCGCCCTCGGAGCGTTCGAGGCTTTGAACCGTACGGCCGAGGCGCAGGTCCATGCGCTCGGCATAAGCCTCGCCGAGCGCGTCGCGGATCTCGTCGTCGAACCCGCGCAGCAGGCGCTCGCCCCGGTGCAGGAGGGTGGTGCGGCTGCCGAGGCCCGCGAACACGCCCGCGAACTCGACGGCGATGTAGCCGCCGCCGACGACGAGGATGCGCTCGGGCAGGCTCTCCAGCTCGAACACCCCGTTCGAGGTGATGGCAAGCTCCGCGCCCGGGATCACCGGCTCCTTCACGGGATGGCCGCCGACTGCGATGAGGATCACCCTGGCGCGGACCCGCTCGTCCGTGCCGACGAGGCGGATCGTGTGGGGGTCCTCGATCACGGCCCGCTGCGGCACGACCGCGACGCCGGCCCGCGTCAGGTTCGCGTCGTAGACGCCCTCCAGGCGGGCGATCTCCGCATCGCGCCGCCGCTTGAGCACGCTCCAGTCGAAGCGCGGCGTCTCGACGCTCCAGCCGAAGCCGGCCGCGTCCTCGAACTCGTCGCGGAACCGCCCGGCATAGACCATGAGCTTCTTCGGCACGCAGCCGCGGATCACGCAGGTGCCGCCGACGCGGTACTCCTCGGCGAGCGTCACCCGCGCCCCGTAGCCGGCCGCGATCCGGGCCGCGCGCACGCCGCCCGAGCCCCCGCCGATGACGAACAGGTCGACGTCGAAAGTCTCGCTAGTCTCGCTCATGTCGTGGTTCCGTCGGAAGAGGCCGACGTCGAGGCGCCGGCCTCGCGCAGCCACGTGATGGCAGCGCCGAGGCCGGCCGTCCACCACGCGGCCCAGGCGTTGTGCTCGACGAAGGCGATCGCCGCCGCCGCCGCGATCAGGCCCAGCGCCGTGGCGCGATCGGCCGATGCGGCACCGGGGAGCGCGCCGAGCGTCAGCATCAGCACGCTCGACGCGAGGATCGCGCCGACGAGGCCCAACTCGGCCCAGATCTGGAGGACGCTGTTGTGCGGGTGGCCCACCGCGAGCAGCGTGCGCATCTCCGGCTCGATCCGGCCCGCGACCGGCGCCTCGGCGAAGCGCGCCGACGTGCCGAACCCCGCCCCGCGCCACGGGTCTGCGGCGACCGCCGCACCGAAGCTGCGGGCGATGGCGACGCGGGCGCGGGAGGACGACTGCACGAGGCGGGCGTGCGCGGCCTCCGGCATGAAGCGATTCAGAAGGTCGCCCTCCACCGGGGCTAGCGCCACGGCGAGGGCGACGCCGAGGCCGGCGACGCCGACCGCGAGCTTGGCGGAGACCAGCCGCGCGAGGCCGAACAGACCAGCTCCTGCGAACAGCCCCAACGCGGCGGCCCCGCTCACCGAGCGCAGGACGCCCAGCGCCGCGAAGGCCAGGGCCGTCAGGGCGAGGACGCGGCGGCCCTGCCGCCACAGGACGAGGGCGAGCGGCCCCGCGACGATGGCCAGCGTCAGGGCCGGACGGTTGAACACGAACTCGGCGACGCGCTGGCCGAGCGCCCGCTGCACCGGCAGGCCGGTCGCCAGCCCGATCGCGATCGTGAGACCGGCCAGCACCACCATCCCGGCACCGAGCGCCGCCGCGAAGGGCGGCAGCCGCCCAGGGGCGAGACACGCGAGGAGGTAGGCGGCAATGAGCGCCGGCACGAACTCGCCGGCCACGCGAAGGGACAGGGCGGGAAACGGGCTCCAGGCGAGCGTGAGGCCGCACCATGCGAGGAACGCCAGGGCCGTCCAGCCCGCTGCCGTCGTCAGCGGCCTCGTCAGGGCTGCGCCGACTGCGCGCGCATCCTCCAGGCAGCGCCCTGCGAGGAACAGCAGCGCGGCGAGGCCGACGACCAATGGGCTCGACCGGCTCGCGAGCGCCATCGCCAACGGCATCGCGGCAAGCGCGATCGCCCCGGCGGCGTACAGGCGCCGCGGACCGGTCACGAGGGGTGCGACACGCTCATGCCTATTGCAGCTTGCCTACTGCATCTGGTGGCCGCGCTTGCCCATCTCGGCGCGGACCCGGACCATGACGTAATCCGCGACCTCCTGGGTCCAGGTCTGCGTCGCCTGAACCATCTCGTCGAGGATCTGCGGCTGGCTCTCGACGTAGTGCTTGCCCGCCGGCGAGCGGAAGAAGGTGGCGATCTCCTGCAACTCGGGCTCGCTCAGCTTCGCCGCGTAGATGCGCGCCGCGACGTCGATGATGCGCTGCTTCTGCAACTCCATCTCCGGCCCGAGCGAGACCAGCACGGCGTCGAGATCCTGGTTCAGGTCCGGTCGGGTGACCGTCTGCTGCTTGATCTGATCGGCGAAGGCCGGAATGATCGAATCGAACGAGCGCGCGATGCCGGAACTGAGCATCACCTCGCGGGCGAGCGCGACGTGGCTGGCGCTGGGGCCAAGCGCAGGTGCCGGCGCCGGAGGCGCAGGCTTCGGTGCGGGCTTCTGCGCCGCCGGCCTGTTTGCCTGGGCGTGGACGATGCCGGGAGCGACGACGAGAACGCACGCCAGGAGTACGGGGACGAGGAGACGAGACAGGACGGCCATTCCGAATGTTCCAAGGTTGACGTGAGGAGCGGCCTGCCTGCGGCCGGGGCGCGCCGATCGCTTCCGGGGCGCGCTCACCCGAGGCTGCCGATGACGGTGATCTCAGGCCGCCCGTCGCGCTCCCCGGCGAGGATCGCCGCGCTGGCGATGCCGAGGAACAGGCCGTGCTCGACCACGCCCGGTACCGCCCAGAGCCGCGCCGACAGGGTCTCCGGATCGGGAATGCGGCCCAGGCGGGCATCGAGGATGTGGTGACCGCCGTCGGTGACGAGCGGTGCGCCGTTCGGCCCTCGACGCAGATCGACCGCGCCGGCGCAGCCCGCGCGGTCGATCGCCGCCGCGACGCCGATCCGGGTCGCGCCGAGGCCGAAGGCGTTCACCTCGATCGGCAGCGGGAAGGCGCCGAGCGTGGCGACGCGCTTGGCGGCGTCGGCGATCACCACCATCCGGCGGCTCGCGCAGGCGACGATCTTCTCCCGCAGCAGCGCCGCACCGCCGCCCTTGATCAGGCGCAGGTCCGCGTCGACCTCGTCGGCCCCGTCGATGGTGAGATCGAGTTCGGGCAGCTCCTCCAGGGTCGCGAGCCGAATGCCTGCGCGCGTCGCTGCCGCGTGCGTTGCCGCGGAGGTCGGGACGCCGACCACGTCGAGGCCGGCGCGCACCCGTTCCCCGAGCAGGGCGACGAAGGCGGCGGCCGTCGATCCGGTGCCGAGGCCGAGCCTCATTCCGGGCTCGACGAGGTCGAGGGCGCGGGCGGCGGCCGCGCGGCGCAGGTCCGGCCCGCTCACCGGGGCGCCTCGCGTTCGGATCTCTGGGGAGGGCGCATGCGCGGGATGCCGTAGATCGTCCGGGATGGGTGCCCCTAGCATGCCGGCCGCGCGCGCGGAAAGGCGCGGCGCCGCACGGACCGTCCGCCTCACGGCATGACCGTCGACGATCCAGCCGTCACGGTCGGCCGCCCTGCGGCGGCGTCGCGCTGGCCCCGGCCCGACCCTGAACCGCCCCGGGCGGAGCCTCGGCCGCGCCGTCCGCGGACGGGTTGGTCTGCTGGGTGCAGACCACCTGCTCCTTCTTCACCAGCACGAAGCAGATGCTCATCTCGCCGGTGCGGTAGTTGACCCGGAAGACCCCCGCCTCGCGGGTGTGGCGCGTCGCGACGAGGCCGTACTCCGACGGCGGCTGCGCGCCGGCGCCCTCGCCCGCCGCGAAGCAGACCGTCAGGCCGATGCCGCCGCCGACCTCCTGGAGGCCGTACTGGCAGGAGGTGACCTCGCCGGTCACCTTGTCGACCCGGTACATCCGGTTGAGGTCGGCCTGGGGCGCCGGGACGAACTCGAAGGAGGCGGCAAAAGCCGCAACTGGAACGAGGAGTCCCATGCAGAGCGCGATGAACCAAGTCGCCGGACTCCCGTTCGGCGCGACAGGCTCCCTCTCCCGGGCGGGAGAGGGTCGGGGTGAGGGATGAGAACGACCCGGATGCGTCACGCCCCTCATCCTGTCCTTCTCCCCGCGGGAGAAGGGACCGGCGGTTGGTCCGGGGCTCCGTGCGGCTGGCGGAGGGACGAAGGATCGAAGCTTCATGAGGCGGTCCCGGGCGGATGACGCCCTCCTCTCCGCGCCGTTTCGGGCAAGTCTGGGGCGTACCGCGCGCTGCTTCGCACCTTGTGGACTGGCGGGCTGGCCGCTAGCGAGGACGCGCCCGGCCCGCCAGGACAAACCGATGTCAGCCCTCCAAAAGATCGCCGTGTTCGACCTCGACGGGACGCTCGCCGAGACCGCGGGCGACCTGATCGGCACGCTGAACGTCCTGCTCGGCCAGGAGGGTCTGCCGGACCTGCCGCTGGCCGAGGCGCGCGCGATGATCGGCGCGGGCGCCAAGGCGCTGATCCGGCGCGGATTCGAGGCGGCCGGCGCGGAGCTCTCGCCGGCCCGCCACGAAAGATTATTCGCCGACTTCCTGGAGCATTACGGCGCCCATCTCTGCGACCATTCGCACCTCTACCCGGGCGTCGTCGCGGCTTTGGACCGGCTGGCGGCGGACGGGTTCCGCTTGGCCGTCTGCACCAACAAGGTCGAGGCGCACGCCGTCGACCTGCTGGCGCTGCTCGGCATCGCGGACCGCTTCTCGGCGATCTGCGGGCGCGCGACGTTTCCCTACAGCAAGCCCGACCCGCGCCACATCACCCTGACGATCGCCCGGGCCGAGGGTGATCCGGCCCGCGCCGTGATGGTGGGCGATTCCAGGGCCGACATCGACGCGGCGAAGGCCGCCGGCATCCCGGTGGTGGCGGTCACCTTCGGCTACACCGACACGCCGGTGGCCGAGCTCGGACCGGACCGGGTGATCTCACACTTCTCCGAGTTGCCGGGCGCCGTCGGAGCCCTGGTTCCTCACACGTAATCCTCCGGCGTCCTGACCTTCCCGGCGCGCAGCAGCGTGTAGAGGAACGGCACGAACAGCAGCGTCGAGGGCGTGCCAAGCGCAATGCCGCCCATCACGGCGCGCGCGAGCGCCGCGTTCTGCTCGCCCCCCTCCCCCGTGCCCAGCGCCATCGGGATCAGCCCCAGGAACATCGCGCCGGCGGTCATCAGCACCGGGCGCAGCCGCGTCTCACCGGCAAGCAGCGCCGCCTCCAGCGCCGAGCATCCGGTGGCCTCCCGGTGCTCGCGGGCGAAGGTGACCAGCAGGATCGAGTTCGCCGAGGCGATGCCGACCGACATGATCGCGCCGAACAGCGAGGGGATCGAGAAGGTGGTCCCGGTGATGAACAGGCTGGCGACGATGCCGCAGAACGCGAGCGGGAGCGCCGCGAGCACGACGAAGGGATCGCCCCAGCTCTGATAGTTCACCGCCATCAGCAGGTAGACGGCGATGAGCGCGATGCTCAGCCCCACGCCGAGGCGCACGAAGGCCGAGTCCATGTTCTCGATCTGGCCGCGCACGGTGATCCTGTCGGGTGCCGGCAGGGCCTTCTGCTCCTCGTCGACGATGGTCCGGATCTCCCGCGACACCGAGCCGAGATCGGCATCCTGCACCGCCGCGTAGATGTTGTAGGTCGGCGCGGTGTTGACGTGGTTGACCACCGTCTGCGTGCCCTCGCGCCGGAAGTTCGCGACGCTGGAGAGCAGGGTGAGGACGCCGGGCTGGTCGTCGTTGGCCCGGACCAGCAGCGGCGTGTTCTGGAGCGCGGTGAGCGAGTCGTTGCGGTATTCCGGCGTCTGCACCCAGAGCTGATAGGGGATGCCGGTCTTCGGATCGGTCCAGAAGTTCGGCGTCACCTGGAAGGAGCCCGAGAGCGAGACGTTCAGACCCTGCGCCACCTGCTGCTGCGTCAGCCCGAGTTCGGAGGCCAGCCGCCGGTCGACGTCGACGAAGAACTGCGGCGTGCCGACGATCTGGTGGAGATGCACGTCGACGGCGCCGCGGGTCTCCTTGAGGCGGCGGACGATGCTCTGGGCCACCGCGAGATCCTTCTCGGCGTTCCGACCGGAGACCTGGATGTCGATTTGCGACAGGGTGCCGAAGTTCAGGATCTGCGTGATGATGTCGGAGGGCTGGAAGTAGGCGATCACGTCGGGGAAGCGCTCGCGCAGCACCTCGCGCAGGCGCTTGGTGTAGAGGGCGACGTCGCCGTGGCCCTCGCGCAGGTTGATCAGCATCTGCCCGTCATTGTAGGCGACGAACGAGCCGTCGGAGAAGGCGAAGTTGTAGTTGTTCGACGGCAGGCCGATGTTGTCGAGGATCTGCTCGACCTCGCCCTCGGGGAGGACCTCGCGCACCACGTGCTCGACGGCGGCGAAGGTCTGCTCGGCGGTCTCGATCCGCATGCCGGCGCGGGTGCGCAGGTGCAGGGTGATCTGGCTCGACGCAACCTGCGGGAAGTAGTCGCGGCCGACGAAGGTGAAGAGCCCGGCGGTCCCGAGGAAGACGAGACCCACCACGGCAAGCGTGGCAAGCCGGCGGCGCACGACGACGTGCAGCAATCCGATGTAGCCGCGGTGGAAGCGCTCGAACCGCGCCTCGAAGCCGTGGCGGAAGCGGCCGGCGACGTGGAAGACCGGCCGGCCGATGTATCCGAGCGCCCGCGCGACGCGGCCGCGCCGCGGCGGCTCGGCATCCCCGCCGTGGCGCTCGGCGTACTCGCGCGCCACCAGCACGTCGATCAGCACGGGCACCAGGGTGCGCGAGAGCACGTACGAGGTCAGCATCGCGAACACCACCGCGAGCGCCTGCGGGGTGAACAGGTACTTCGGCGTGTCGGCCAGCGCGAAGACTGAGACGAAGGCGGCGCAGATCGACAGCGTCGAGATCAGCGTCGGCTTGGCGATGCTGGCCGCGCCCACCACCACGGACTTGCGGAACGGCTCGCCCTCCTCGAACAGGCGGTAGGTGTTCTCGATCGCCACCGTCGCGTCGTCGACGAGGATGCCGACGGCGAGCGCGAGGCCGCCGAGCGTCATCACGTTGATGGTCTCGCCGAGCGCCGCCAGGATCGCCAGCGAGGTGAGGATCGAGAGCGGGATCGAGATCAGCACCACGATCGTCGAGCGCCACGAGCCTAAGAACAGCAGGATCGTCAGGCCGGTGAGGCAGGCGGCGATGGCCGCCTCGTGGATCACCCCCTCGATCGCGCCGGAGACGAAGACCGACTGGTCGAACAGCGGCTTGATCGTCATGCCCTCGGGGGCGGCGGCGCGGACGTCGGGAAGCGCGGCCTTGACGCTGTTGACCACGTCCAGCGTCGAGGCGGTGCCGTTCTTGAAGATCCGCATCAGCACCGAGTGCAGCCCGTCCGAGCGCACGATGTTCACCTGCGGCGGCCCGCCGTCGCGGACGTAGGCGACATCGCGCACCAGCACCGGCTGTCCGGCCACCACCTTGATCGGAATCTCGTTGAGCGCCGAGATCGCATCGGGGGTCGCGTTGAGCAGGACCGGGTACTGCTGCTCGCCGATCTTGGCGAGGCCCGACGGCACGGTCAGGTTCTGCGCCGTCATCGCGTTGGTGACGTCGAGCGCCGTCAGCCCGAGCGCCTGGAGGGCGTGCAGGTCGAGATCGACCATGATCTGCCGGGGCGTGCCGCCGAAGGGCGAGGGCAGCGTCGAGCCCGGCACCTGCACGAGGCGCTGGCGGATGCGGTACTGCGCGTAGTCGTTGACCTTGGTGAGAGTGTCCTTGGTCGAGGTCAGCGCGAGCTGGATCACCGGCACCGAGGATGCGGAGAAGCGCAGCACGATCGGCGGCTGCACCCCCGGCGGCATCGTCGAGCGGATCGCGTTCATCGCCGACACTACCTGCGAGATCGCCAGGTCGATGCTCACCGCGTTGTCGAAGTAGATCTTCTGGATCGCCGTGCCCTGAAGGGTCGTCGACTCCATGCGCTTGATGTTGTTGACGTTGTTCGACAGCGAGAACTCGGCGTAGGTGGTGATGCGCCGCTCCATCTCGGGCGTCGACAGGCCGGTGTAGGTCCACACCACGACGACCACCGGAATATCGACGATCGGCAGCACGTCCTTGGGCGCGACGGCGATCGCGCCCGCGCCCGCGAGCATCATCAGCACGGCGAGCACGTAGGTCGTGATGCGGAACTTCAGCGCGTACTGGACGAGGCCCATGCCATCTCCGCGATCCCGCCTCTGGGACCCGATCGCATCATGAATGCAGCGCACACAGGACGCGAGACTTGTTTCGCGATGATGGCCGCCGCCGCCCCGAGCCGCGATGCCGCAGGGCCGGCTCATGCCCGGCGGTTCGGCTTCGGCGAAGGCTTCCGGAGCGCGTCACCGGGTGCGGCCGGGCCGATGCCGCGGAGCTTGCCTCGATCGGCCTCGTTGAGACCGCGCCCTGTCCAGTGCGCGCGCGGGTCGCGGCGAGCCGGTACGTCGGCGAAAAGGCCGTCCACCGGGCCTTCGCCGCGCCCGAGATCGGCTTCCCCGAACGTCCGAGCCTGACATCAGCCGGCGATCCGGGAGGGCGCCTCCGGGTGGTCGGCCGCCTCAGCGCAGCAGCGCGGCCTTGTCGACCTGGAGGGCGGCCGCGATCTCGTCGAGGGCCTTGTGCTCGACCGCGCTGATGCCGCCGAAGTCCGCCACGTCCGCCGCGATCAGGAAGATGTCCTGACGCTGGTCGATCGGGCGGTCGGCGATGGCGGCGACGTGGCGGAGGTTGTCGATCCGCCCGGCGCGGGTCTTGGCGCGCGCGATGGCCTCGTAGAGCTCCTGCTCGATCCGCAGCGTGTCGTAGGATTTCTGAAGGATCGGGTTGGCGCGCATCCCGGAGATGGCTGATTCGACCTCTTCCTCGTCGACGTCGCCATCCGCGATCGTGACGTTGGCCGCGGCCGAGACCGCGGCCTGGAGGAACAGGGCGTCTCCCGCATACGACATGATCGTGCGGCCGAACCGAAGGATGGCGTCCTGGAAGATGCTCATGCCCACCTCGCGCTACGCGCGGAAGTGACGGGCATCGACGCGGCTGAGTCAAGATGCGCAGGCCGCGCTGCGGTGGGCCGCGTCCACTTTGACTGGTCCAGGGCAGGTGATCATGACCGACCCTCCCGCTGCCGCGGCGTTGACGCGGACCGGTCGAACTGTGATGGAGCCACCGGTTCGCATCCGAACGCGGCACGCCCCGGCAGCCGCCAGCCGGACGCGGACGTCCCCCGTGTAAAGGTATCGGCCACGCCATGGCATCGCGACCGCGCTCCCCGCTGATGTGGCTGCTCCTGCTGCCCTTCCTCGGGCTCCTGTGGGTGCCCTTCTACAATCAGCGCGAGCCGGTCCTGCTCGGCTTCCCGTTCTTCTACTGGTATCAGCTCGCCTGGGTGCCGCTGACCTCGCTGCTGCTGTACGTCGTCTACCGGAGCGTGCGTCATGACGACTGACCTCGTGACATCCGACCTCGACATCCCGGCGGTCTCGGTCTTCGTCTTCTTCTTCCTGCTCGTCACGGTGCTGGGGTTCGTGGCCGCCCGCTGGCGCCGGCCCGAGACGCTGGCCCACCTCGACGAGTGGGGCTTAGGGGGCCGCAAGTTCGGCACCTGGATCACGTGGTTCCTGATCGGCGGCGACTTCTACACCGCCTACACCGTCATCGCGGTGCCGGCCCTCGTCTACGCGGTCGGCGCCTACGGCTTCTTCGCCCTGCCCTACACGATCATCGTCTACCCGATGGTCTTCCTCGTGATGCCGGTGCTGTGGACGGCCGCCAAGGCACGCGGGTACGTCACGGCGGGCGACGTCGTCTACGGCAGCTACGGCTCGAGGCCCCTCGAACTCGCGGTGGCGATCACCGGCGTCATCGCGACCATGCCCTACATCGCCCTCCAGCTCATCGGCATGGAGGTGGCGATCAAGGCGCTGGGGCTTCACGGCGAGATCCCGCTGATCGTCGCCTTCCTGGTGCTCGCCTTCTACACCTACTCCTCGGGCCTGCGCGCGCCGGCGCTCATCGCCTTCGTCAAGGACATCATGATCTACATCGTGGTGCTGGTGGCGGTGGCAATCGTGCCATCGAAGCTCGGCGGCTATGCCGCGGTGTTCGACGCCGCCGACGCGGCCTTCAAGGCCAAGGGCTCCGGCGGAACGGTGCTGAGCGCGGCGCAGATCGTGCCCTACGCCTCGCTGGCCTTCGGCTCGGCGCTCGCCGCCTTCATGTACCCGCACACGCTGACCGGCATCTTCGCCTCCTCGGGCGGAGACACCATCCGCAAGAACGCGGTGCTGCTGCCGGCCTACACCCTGCTGCTCGGCCTCCTGGCGCTGCTCGGCTACATGGGCCACGCGGCCGGCATCAAGGTGACGAGCAACAACGACGTGGTGCCGGCCCTGTTCAAGGCCCTGTTCCCGGGGTGGTTCGCCGGTTTCGCCTTCTCGGCGATCGCCATCGGCGCGCTCGTGCCGGCGGCGGTGATGTCGATCGGCGCGGCCAACCTGTTCTCCCGCAACGTCTGGAAGGCTTACGTGAACCCGGACGTGACGCCGGCCGGCGAGGCGCAGGTGGCCAAGATCACCTCGATGCTGGTCAAGATCGGCGCGCTGGCGGCAATCCTCGTGCTGCCGACGCAGTTCGCCCTCGACCTGCAGCTCCTCGGCGGCCTCTGGATTCTTCAGACCCTGCCGGCCCTGATCTTCGGGCTCTACGGATCGTGGTTCCGCGCGCCGGCGCTGCTCGCGGGCTGGGCGGCGGGCTTCCTCACCGGCACGGCGCTGGCATGGTCGGACGGGCTGAAGCCGCTGCACGCCGTGGCGTTGGGAGACGTGAAATTCTCGATCTACACCGGGCTGCTCGCGCTGACGCTCAACATCGTGGTGGCATCTATCGTCAACGCGGTCCTCGCGATGACCGCGCCGGCCCGCGTCCCAGCCGGCGGCCGCTGACGCGATCGGCGGCTGGACGACCCCGGACCACGCGCGTCGCGCGCCGTGAGCGGGATTTCCCTCGGGCGCGGAACCCTCTAGACCGGCGGTCGTCATCGGCGAGCGCGGCAGGAACACGGACAGGACAATGGCGAAGGTTGCGTTCCTGGGCCTCGGCGTGATGGGCGGCCCGATGGCCGGGCACCTCGCCAAGAAGGGCCACTCGGTCACCGTCTACAACCGCACGGCGGCCAAGGCCGAGGCCTGGGTCGCAACCTACGGCGGCGCGCACGCCCCGACGCCCCGCGAGGCGGCGGCCGGGGCCGAGATCGTGTTCGCCTGCGTCGGCAACGACGACGACCTGCGCGGTGTGGTGCTTGGCCCCGACGGAGCGCTCGCCGGGATGAGCGGGGGCGCCACCTTCGTCGACCATACCACCGCCTCGGCCGAGGTGGCGCGCGAACTCGGCGAGGCGGCCGCGGCCAAGGGCGTCGGCTTCATCGACGCGCCGGTCTCCGGCGGTCAGGCCGGCGCCGAGAACGGCGTGCTGACCGTGATGTGCGGCGGCGAACCCGAGACCTACGCCCGCGTCGAGGCGGCGATGGCCGCCTACGCCCGCGCCTGCCGGCTGATGGGCCCCGTGGGCTCGGGTCAGCTCACCAAGATGGTCAACCAGATCTGCATCGCCGGCGTGGTGCAGGGGCTCTCGGAGGGCGTCCACTTCGCCAAGCGCGCCGGCCTCGACGTGGAGGCGGTGCTGGCGGTGATCGCGAAGGGCGCAGCCGGCTCCTGGCAGATGGAGAACCGCGGGGCGACGATGAACGCCGGCCGGTTCGACTTCGGCTTCGCCGTCGACTGGATGCGCAAGGACCTCGGCATCCTCCTCGACGAGGCCCGCCGCAACGGTGCCTCGCTGCCGGTCAGCGCGCTGGTCGACCAGTTCTACGCCGAGGTGCAGGGCATGGGCGGGAACCGCTGGGATACGTCGAGCCTCGTCGCCCGGCTGGAGCGGTAGGCCGCGCTCAGGCGAACTCGGCCAGCGCCGCGTCCGGATCGAGCCAGCGCCACTCCGCGCCCACTTGGTGGCGGAACCACGTGAACTGGCGCTTGGCGTAGCGGCGCGTGTCGGCCTGACCGCGCCGGATCGCCTCATCGAGGTCGATTCCTCCGTCGAGATGGGCGATCAGCCCCGGCACGCCGTGCGCCCGCATCACCGGCAGCATCGGATCGAGCCGGCGGCGCCTCAGGGCATCGGCCTCGTCGAGGGCGCCGTGCGCGATCATCGCGCGGAAGCGCGCGTCGATCCGCGCGCGCAAGGTGCCGCGGTCCGGCGCCAGGAAGATCCGCCGCAGCCTGCGTCCCGCCAACGGACCCGGAACGCGGGCCCCGTGGAACGCCGCGATCGGGCGCCCGGTGGCGGCGAGGATTTCCAGCGCGCGCATCACCCGCGCGCGGTCGCTCGGGCGCAGTTTCGCTGCTCCGGCGGGATCGCAGGCCGCGAGGTCGGCGTGGAGCGCTTCCGTGGGACGACCCTCCGCCCGCCGACGGATCTCGGTGCGAACCGCGTTGGGCACCGGCGGCAGGTCCGAGAGCCCCTCCTCGAGGCTGCGAAAGTACAGGCCGGTACCGCCGACGAAGATCGGAAGGCGCCCGTCGAGAACGCGCAGGAGTTCGGCTGCCTCCCGGGCGAAGTGACCGGCGGAGTAGTTCACGGCGCCGTCGACGTGGCCGTAGAGCCGATGCGGCAAGCGCGCGGTCTCGTCCGCGTTCGGGCGGGCCGAGAGGATGCGCAGGTCCGCGTAGACCTGCATCGAATCGGTGTTGACGACGAGGCCGCCATGGTGGAGCGCCAGCGCGGCCGCGAGCGCCGACTTGCCCGAGGCGGTCGGCCCTGCGATGAGGATCGCCTCCGGCCGCTCCGCTCGCGGCGCTGGATGTAGCGGCACCTTCGAAGATCTCCGGGATGAGCCTGGTCGCGGTCCTGATAGCAAACGCGGCCCGTCCCGCCATCACCGATGCCGTGCTGGCGGCGGCCCGTTCCGTGCTGGCGACGGAGCATCAGCCCCACATGCTGCACGGTGAGATCGCGGCCGAACTCCTGGTTCCCGGCGCGCCCGCGGCGGCCGCTGCCCTGACCGCGCGCCTCCGCGCGGCGCTCGCCGGCGAGCCGATCGACATCGCCGTCCTGCCGGCCGACCGTCACCGACGCAAGCGCCTGCTCCTCGCCGACATGGATTCCACCATGATCGAGCAGGAATGCCTCGACGAACTCGCCGACACGATCGGCCTGAAGGCGCAGGTCTCCGCCATCACCGAGCGCGCCATGCGGGGCGACATCGCCTTCGAGCCGGCGCTTCGCGAGCGCGTCGCGCTCTTGAGGGATGTCTCGGCCGGCGTGATCGACGCCCTGATCCGCGATCGCCTCACCCTGACGCCGGGCGGCCGCACCCTCGTGCGAACGATGCGGGCGCACGGGGCGCGCACCTGCCTCGTCTCCGGCGGCTTCACCCTGTTCACGGGACCGATCGCGGACATGCTCGGCTTCCACGAGCACCACGCCAACCGACTCGGGCTGCGGGACGGGCGCCTCACCGGCTCGGTCGAGGAGCCGGTCGTCGGACGGCGCGAGAAGCGCGCGACCTTGATCGACCTGCGCACGCGCCTCGGGCTCGATGCCGGTGAGACGCTCGCGGTCGGTGACGGCGCCAACGACCTGGACATGCTGGGCGAGGCGGGACTGGGCGTGGCGTTCCGCGCGAAACCTGGTGTCGCGGCGGCTGCACGGGTGCGGATCGAGCACGGTGATCTGACCGCGCTGCTCCATCTCCAGGGTTTTGCCGCGAGCGACTTCGTCATCTGACGCAGCCGCCGCCACGTCTCAGTGCAGGCTGCGCCCGAGGGGGACGACGGCTCCGACGATGACGACCGTCTGAAACCCGATGGCGCCGAACATCCACCTGATGATCTCGGATTTCGCAGCCTCGATATCGGCCTTCGTCGAGAGCCGCAGCGCCTCGATATCCGCCTGCGTTGCGAGCCGGAGCGCCTCGATGTCTGCTTTCGTCGTCAGTCGCAGCGCCTCGGTATCGGCCTGCGTCGCGAGCCGGAGCGCCTCGATATCGCTCCTGACGGCACCGATGTCACTCTTCGTCGGAATGGTGCCGTCAAGGACCTCCCCCATCGCGTTGGCCAAGCCCTCGACCTGTTCGGTCGACAGCTTGGCCTTCTCGCGCAATGTGCGCGCGTACTTCAACGTATCGAAAGCAACCGCCGTCATGCGTCGCGGCTCCTGCCTGATACTCCGGCCGCCTTGGATTGGCGCGCCTAATCCAGGCCGATCGCGACGAACCGCACGTCGCCCGTGGCGCTCGCCACCAGCAGCAGCACGGATTTGCGCCCATCCTTCCGGAGGGCCTCGACGCGCTTGGTCACGTCCGCCGGCGCGTTGACGGCCTCCTGGCCGACCTCGACGATGATCTCGCCCGGCTGGATGCGCTTGTCGGCCGCCGTCGAGCTCGGATCGACCCGGGTGACGACCACCCCCTTGACGCCGTCCTTGATGCTGTACTTGCGACGCAGTTCGTCGGTCAGGCCGGACAGGTTGAGGCCGAGCGCTTGGCGCGCCACGCTCTCCGGCTCGGGCTGACGAAGGTTGGCGAGTTGCGGCTTGTCACTGTCGTCCAGGCGACCGAGGGTGACGGCCTTCGTCGTCTCCTCGCCCTTGCGGACGACGACCACGTCGACCTTCTGTCCCACGGGCGTGGAGGCGACGATGCGCGGCAGGTCGCTCGAGGCCTTCACCGCGTTGCCGTTGAACCGGACGATGACGTCCCCGACCTCGAGCCCCGAGGTCCTGGCCGGGCCCTTCTCGTCGACGCCCGCGACCAGGGCTCCCCTGGCACCGCCTTTGAGGCCCAGGGCCTCGGCGGTCGCATCATCGACGTTCTGGATGCGCACGCCGAGCCAGCCGCGGCGGACCTCGCCGAATTCGCGCAGTTGATCGATCACGGGCTTGGCCGTGCCCGACGGCACGGCGAAGCCGATGCCGACCGAGCCGCCGGTCGGCGACAGGATCGCCGTGTTGATGCCGATCACCTCGCCGTCCATGTTGAACAGCGGGCCGCCGGAATTGCCCTTGTTGATGGCCGCGTCGGTCTGGATGTAGTTGTCGTAGGGACCCGAATCGATGTTGCGGCCCCGCGCCGAGACGATGCCGGCCGAGACGGAGCCGCCGAGGCCGAACGGGTTGCCGATGGCGATCACCCAGTCGCCGGGCCGCATCTTGTCGGAATCGCCGAACGGGACCGCCTTGAGCGGATGATCGGCCGGCGGCTTCACCCGCAGCACCGCCAGATCGATCTTCGAGTCCTTGCCGATGATCTCGGCCTTCAGCTTGGTGCCGTCGTGCAGAATCACCTGGATGTCGTTGGCGTCGCCGATGACGTGGTTGTTCGTCACGACGATCCCGGAGGCATCGAGGATGAAGCCGGAGCCGAGAGAGTTGGACTTGCGCTGCTGGCGCGGGCCGTCGCCCTCGCCCCGCTGCTCACCACCGCCACCGCGCCCGCCGCGCTTGTTGAAGAACTCCTCGAACAGGTCCTCGAACGGCGTGCCGGGCGGGAGTTGTGGCCCGGCACGGTTTCCGGGACGCGCCTCCACGGTTGTGGAGGCCGAGATGTTGACGACCGCGTCGTCGACCTGCTCGGCGAGGTCGGCCAAGGAGACCGGTCCCCTGGCAAGGACCGGCATCGGCGTGGCGGCGATGAGGGCAGCCGCCGCGAGTGCGCGCGCACCTCGGCGGAACCGTGTGAAGGAACGCGCCGGGGCGCTCGCGACGGGGTGCATGATCGACCTCTTCAAGAACGCGTCCTCCGAACTGTCGCGTCGCCCGTTCTGCGTATCGGGCGACGCAACAGCGGTCGTTAAATCATCCGCGGCCCGCTCCGTTCAAGGGCCAACCGCGAACCGGATCCCGCAGCGTGCCTCAGCGTCCCGTTCCGGCCGTCGAGCCGGTCATCGCGCCGGGATCGGAGGTTCCGCGCGGCGCACCGCCCTGCACGGCCTTGCCCTGCGGATCGCTGAAGTAGCGGAAGAAGTCCGAGTTCGGACTCATGACGAGGCGGGTTTCAGGACCCTTCAGACCCACCTCGTAGGCCTGCATCGAGCGATAGAAGCTGAAGAAGTCCGGGTCCTTGCCGAAGGCGCCGGCGAGGATGCGGTTCTTGTCGGCATCGCCCTGGCCGCGGAGCTGCTCGGAGGTCTGGGTCGCCTCGGCCAGGATCACGGTCACGTCGCGGTCGGCCCTCGCCTTGATCGTCGCGGCGATCTGGTCGCCGTTGGCGCGGATGTCGGCCGCCTCCCGCTCGCGCTCGGTCTTCATCCGCTTGTAGACCGCGGACGAGTTCTGGACCGGGAGATCGACGCGGGTCATCCTCAGGTCGACGATCTGCACGCCGAGTGCCTTAGCCTGCCGGTTCACGTCCTCCTGAATCTGGTTCATCAGGTGCGTGCGCTCGGTCTTGACGATGGCGTCGCGGGTCGAGCGGGCGAGCACGTTGCGCAGGGACGAGTTGGTGAAGCTCGCGAGCCGCTGGTTGGCGAGCCCGACGTTGTTGACCGACTGATAGAACCGCAGCGGATCGATGATCCGATAGCGGGCGAAGGCGTCGACCTCCAGGTTCTGGCGGTCGGCCGTGAGCAGGGTCTGCACGGGCAGGTCGAGGTCGAGCACGCGCTTGTCGAACAGCACCACGTTCTCGACGAAGGGCAGCTTGAAGTAGAGGCCGGGCTTGTCCTCGCCGGTCTGATTCAGCACAGCGCGCACGCGGCCGAACTGGAGCACCAGCGCCTGCTGCATCTGCCCGACGGTGAAGACCGAGGCGTAGAAGGCCAGGGCGAGGGCGGCCACGACGACGGCGAGGCCGGTGCGGATTGCCTGCGCGTTCATCGTGCCGCTCCGCTCGTCTGCGGCGCCGCCTGGATGCGCGAGCCGAATTCCGCCAGCGGCAGCACGGGCACGACCCCCGCGGCGCCGGCCGTACCGGAGCCCGCCTGATCGATGATCACCTTGTTCACGGAGCCGAGCACCTTCTCCATGGTCTCGATGAACAGCCGCTCGCGGCTGATCGCGGGAGCCGTCTTGTAGGAGGCGTAGACCTCCTCGAAGCGCTGAGCTTGGCCGGTGGCGTCCGCGGTCGCCTTCGTCTTGTAGGCCTCCGCGGCCTGCACGATCTGCGAGGCCCGGCCGCGGGCCTGGGGCACCTCGCGGCTCGCGTAGGTCTTGGCCTCGTTCTGCGCGGTGTCGGCGTCCTGCTGGGCGGCGTTGACGTCGATGAAGGCCGGCCGCACTTCCGGCGGCGGATTCACGCTGACGAGCTGGACAACGCCGACGCGCACGCCGGCGCCGTACTCGTCCAGGGCGTTCTGCGTGATGTCCTTGACCTCCTGCGCGACGCTCGACTGCTCGTTCGTCAGGATCGCCTGGATGTTGCGGCGGCCCACCACCTCGCGCATCGCGCTCTCGGCGATCGCCTTGATGGTGCCCTCCGGATTCTGAAGGTTGAACACGAAGTCGGAGGCCTTGAGCGGGTTGACGGTCCACTGCACCTCGAAGTCGAGGTCGACGATGTTCTCGTCGCCGGTCAGCATCAGGCTCTCGTCGGGCATGTCGCGGCTGCGCGCCTGCGTTCCGGCACCGGAGCGGAAGCCGATCTGAATGGAGTTGGTCTGGCCGACGTTCGGCTTGACCACGCCGCCGACCGGATAGGGAAAGTTGTAGCGCAGCCCCTCGCCCTTCGAACCGACGTAGCGGCCGAAGATCGTCTCGATCCCGACCTGGCTCGGCAGGACGGTGTAGAAGCCCGTGAGCAGCCAGACGCCCGCAGCGAGCACGCCGATGACGAGGAAGCTGCGGCCGCCGCCGAGGGAGCCGCCCGGCATGACGCCGCGCAACCTGTCCTGGCCGCGCCGCAGCAGATCCTCGAGGTTCGGCGGAGTCTTGCCGCCGCCGCCCCAGGGACCGCCGCCATTGCCGCCGCCGCGACCCCAGGGTCCTCCCCCGCCGCCACCGCCGCCGCTCTGATTGCTCCAAGGCATGCTAGCCGTCTTCTCCTGCCTGCTGCGGATGGCCCGCACGGCCATCGGCCCGGACCGACCGGGCGGACCCGCAACCGCATCCCCCGCCCGGACAAGGCACCCGCCGAGGGTCCACGCACCTGCGGGGGCGCACCGCCCTCTGTCAAGGCTGGCAGTTGGGCATCGCCACCCCCTTTGACAACCGCGACCCGACGCCCCTGGATCGACGGCCGGGATCAGGGTTCCGGCCGGATGCGTTCGAGGTCCACGAACGTGTAGGCGTGCTCGTCGTGCTCGCCCGCCCCGTGTTCCTCGCGGAAGGCCTCACGGAACTGCGTCCGGTCGAAGTTCGGGAAGCGGACATCGCCGTCCGGGCGCGCATCCACTTCCGTGAGGCGGATCGCGTCGGCCTCGGGCAGCGCGAGCCGGTAGATCTCGCCGCCCCCCACCACCATCAGCTCCGCCTCCGCGGCCGCGGCGAGCGCCTGCGCCCAGTCATGGACCGTCTCGACGCCGTCGGCGGCAAAGCCGGGATCGCGGGTCAGGACGAGGGTGCGCCGCCCGGGAAGCGGCCGGCCGATCGCGGCGAAGGTCTTCCGGCCCATCAGCATCGGCTTGCCCATCGTCAGGGCCTTGAAGCGCCTGAGGTCGCCGCGCAGGTGCCACGCCAGCCCGTTGTCGCGGCCGATGACGCCGTTGGCCGCCACCGCGACGACGAGCGTGATCCGTTCTGGCCGCACGATCCGCGCTCCGTCTTCCACGGCCGTCCCAGAGGGCATCGCCGTCAAACCGCCACCGGCGCACGGATCGCCGGGTGCGGATCGTAGCCCTCGATCGCGATGTCCGCGTAGCGGAACGCGAACAGGTCGCGGATCTCCGGGTTGAGGCGCAGGCGCGGCAGCGGGCGCGGGGCGCGGGTGAGCTGGAGCCGCGCCTGATCGAGGTGGTTGCGGTAGAGGTGCGCGTCGCCGAAGCTGTGGACGAAGTCGCCGGGCGCGAGGCCGGTCACCTGCGCGATCATCGCCGTCAGCAGGGCGTAGCTCGCGATGTTGAACGGCACGCCGAGGAAGGCGTCCGCCGAGCGCTGGTAGAGCTGGCACGAGAGGCGCCCTTCCGCCACGTAGAACTGGAACAGGCAGTGGCAGGGCGCCAGCGCCATCCGGTCGAGGTCGGCCGGGTTCCAGGCGGAGACGATCAGCCGGCGCGAATCGGGGTTGCGGGCGATCTCCGCGACGACGCCTGCGATCTGATCGACCGTGCCGCCGCCGGGCTTGTCCCACGAGCGCCACTGCTTGCCGTAGACGGGACCGAGATCGCCGTTCGCGTCCGTCCACTCGTCCCAGATCGTGACGCCGTTCTCGCGCAAGCGCCGCACGTTGGTGTCGCCGGAAAGGAACCACAGCAGCTCGTGGATGATCGAGCGCAGGTGCAGGTGCTTCGTCGTGACGAGGGGAAACCCCGCGCCGAGGTCGAAGCGCATCTGGTGGCCGAACACCGACAGGGTGCCCGTGCCGGTGCGGTCCTCCCTGGCGCAGCCCTCGTCGAGGATGCGGGCGAGCAGGTGGTGATAGGCGTCCATCACCCGCCTTCCTGCCCGCGATCGTGGGGCTTTGCCAAGGGGTTTCCGCCAAGGTGCCGGACGTGATTGCCGGAAGGCGCCCCACTTAGAGCGGCCAGAGCACGTAGGCGATCAGCGCGAGGTTGCTCCAGCCGTGAAGGGCGATGCAGGGCCACAGGCGCCCCGTGCGCCAGCGGAGCCAGCCGAGCATCAGGGCGAGGGGCGCGAGCGAGACCGGCCGGGCCAGCCCCCAGGCGGAGACGTGGGCCAGGGCGAACACCGCCGCCGTCACCAGGATCACCGCGGCCGGCGGCAGGAAGCGGCTCGCCGCAGCGAAGGCCTCGCCGCGCATCAGCGCCTCCTCGGCGGCCGGCGCCAGCACGACCACGTAGGCGAGCCACGCGGCGACGTTGCCCGCACTCAGCATCGGGGACAGGCGCACCCCCGAGGCGAAGGCCGCGCCGAACGCGTCGGCCGTCACCGTCACCCAGGCGATGTGGAGCGCCGGCCACGCCAGCAGGATCAGGAGGAGGGTGCGCGCCCGCATCCCGTTCGGCCATCGGTGGTCGAGGGCGAGCCGGCGTCGCCAGCCCGTGCCGTCGCGCGCCAGGGCGACGGTGAGAACGAGACCGGCGAGGAACACCTGCCGCATCACGTCGACGGCGAGTTCGCGGCGGGCAAGCTGCGCCGCGCCCAGATAGGGCCTGCGCACGGTGTCGAGGAACGGATCGATGCCGTCGAGGAGGTCGGCCCCGACCCGCACGACCGCGAGCGCCATCAGGCTCGCTGCCGCGAAGTAGAGCAGCAGCACGCCGATCAGGGTGGCGAGGCGCAGGATCAGCAGCGCCGCTGCGCGCCACACCCCCTTGCGCCAAGGTCCGCGGGGCGGGGCGTGGAGGGCATCGTTCATCGTCGCAGCACCATGATCGGGCTTCAAAACCGCGTCGATCCCCTCTATGCTGGCTCGGCCGGTCGAAAGCCCGGACGCGGCGATCAACGTCCTCGCGGTGAGCCTGTCGAGTCCATGGCCTCCCTCGTCGTCTGAGGACCATCGGACACGATGGCGCTGGCAGCACCGCTGGACATCGTCTGCTTGCGCGAGGATGGTGATCGACGGCGGCCCTGCCCGCGCGGCGAGCACGATGCGGGACCGGACCGGCGCCTTACGCCTTTGCTCGGCCACGATCCTTCGGCCTCCGGCAACGGATGCCGTCTTGATTTCTTCATCCGATCCGGTGCGCGACCCGCGCGACAGGTCGTCGGGCAGACCGGACAGAGCGACCGCAGATGGCAGACGACCTGATCCG
>NZ_CAXTBY010000072.1:0-21248 GCF_964242245.1 uncultured Methylobacterium sp.
GACGGTGCGGATGGCGGCGTCGTCGTCCGCGACGATGATGTGGCCGTTGGGCATGGCTTGTGACTCGGGCTCCGAACTCACGGGTCCAGGGTCGCTTCGCGGCCGTCGCGCGCGCTCGACATGGGCAGGAGGATGCGGAAGGTCGTCCGGCGGGGCGCGGGATCGCACTCGACGATGCCGCCATGGTCGCCGACGATCTTGGCCACCAATGCAAGTCCAAGGCCGGACCCCTGCGACTTCGTGGTGACGAAGGGGTCGAACAGGTCGGGCAGCAGCTCGGGCGAGATGCCCGGCCCGTTGTCGCGCACGGCCACCTCGATGGGCAGGCTGACGCGCTCGCGCGAGCCCGGCACCTGGAGACGCAGGCCGGTGCGGAAGGCCGTCGACAGGGTGATCTCGCCGTCGACCGAGTCCGCGCCGATCGCCTCGGTGGCGTTCTTGACGAGGTTGAGGATCACCTGGACGAGCTGGTCGCGGTTGCCCAGCACCGGCGGCAGCGACGGGTCGTAGGTCTCGACGAAGCGGATGTGGCGGGCAAATCCCGACTGCGCCGAGCGCTTCACCTGATCGAGCACCCCGTGGACGTTGACCGGCCCGCGCTCCACGGGCCGCTCGTCGCCGAACAGCTCCATCCGCTCGACGATCCGCACGATCCGGTCGGTCTCCTCGCAGATCAGGCGGGTGAGCACCCGGTCCTCCTCGGCGCCGGACTGCTCCAGGAGCTGCGCCGCGCCGCGGATGCCCGCGAGTGGGTTCTTGATCTCGTGGGCGAGCATGGCGCCGAGCGCCACCATCGAGCGGGCGGCGCCGCGGTGGGTGAGCTGCCGGTTCATCTTGTCGGCGATGGTGCGCTCCTGGAGCATCAGCACCACGGCCTCGCCCTCATCGCCGAGCCATGTCGCGAACACGTCGACGCTGCGCTCGCTGCCCGAGCGCGGCTGGACCAGCTCGACCCGGTACTCGCTGACGCTGGACCGGCGGCGGCGCACCTCGGCGACGAGCGCGATGATCGGCGAGGCGAAGGGGATGATGTCGCGCAAACGCCACCGCTGCATCAGCCGGGCGGAATGGTCGAAGAAGCTCTCCGCCGCGTGGTTGCAGTGCAGGATGCGGTCGTCCGCGCTGATGGTGAGCACCGGCAGCGGCAGGGCGTTGATTACCGATTCGGCCGTGGGCATGCCCCGCGGCCTCAGCGTCTCCCGCGGCCCGTCGCTCATGCCGCCTCCGCGATCGCAGGATCCGCCTCGCGAAAGGCGCGATCGAGGAGCGCCAGCGCCGTGTCCGGATCGGTCGTGGTCAGGAGCCGGGTGCGCTCAGCGGCACCCAAGGTCCCCGCGGCGTCGGCGTAGGCCGCCAAGTGCTTGCGGGCGTGGCGCACGCCCATCGCCGCGCCGTAGAGCGCGATCAGCCCGGCGTAGTGCTCGGCCGCCAGCCTGCCCTGCTCCGCGCGGGACGGTTCCCGCACCGGGCGGCCGGCCAGCGCGTTGGCGACGGCGCCTGCGAGCCAGGGACGTCCGATGGCGCCCCGGCCGATCATCACGCCGGCCGCGCCCGACGCGGCGAGGCACGCGCGGGCGGTTCCAGCATCGACGACATCGCCGTTGGCGATGACCGGGATCGACACAGCCTCGACCACCGGGCGGATCGCCGCCCAGTCGGCCGCGCCCTTGTAGAACTGCTGACGCGTCCGTCCGTGGACGGTCACGGCGTTCAGCCCCAGGCTCTGCGCGCGCCAGGCGAGGTCGGCGGCGTTGAGGCTATCGTGGTCCCAGCCGAGGCGCATCTTCACCGTGACGGGGACGGTCACCGCCGCGCGCACCGCCGCGAGCAGCCGGGCGGCGTGATCGGGGTCGCGCATCAGCGCCGAGCCCGCGGCCACGCCGGTGACGACCTTGGCCGGACAGCCCATGTTGACGTCGATCACGTCGGCGCCGTCGTCCTGAGCCATCCGCGCGGCCTCCGCCATCGGCCGGGCCGCGCATCCGGCGAGCTGGACCACGTGCGGGCTGACGCCGAAGCCATCCGCCCGCACCCGCGCCTCGCTCGCGCCCCTGGCGAACTCGGCCGCCGCCACCATCTCGGAGACCGCGGCGCTTGCCCCCGCGCGACGCGCGATCCGGCGCATGTGTAGGTCGGTGACGCCGGAGAGCGGCGCCAGCAGCACCACCGGTTCGGCCGAGCGTTCGCCCCGCAGGACGCTCAAATAATGATCAGGCATCATTCTGCACAACAAATAGACAAAAGTTGGCGCGACGCAAGCGCGGCCGCGATTTGATTTCGGAGGGTCCCCCGCTTAAACGACGGGCAGATGTCCCGAGACCCGGATCTGCCGCCGGCCGTTCCACGGACGGCGGTCCCGGCGACGGCACGGCGGAACCCTTACCATGTCCAGCCCCGGACCGAGCGTCGCCGCCATCGTCGTGGCGGCCGGCCGCGGCATCCGCGTCGGCGGCGGCATGCCCAAGCAGTATCGCCGCATCGGCGGGCAACCCGTGCTGGCCCGCACCCTCGACGCCCTCGGTGCGCACCCCGGCATCGGTCGCCTGCAGGTCGTGATCGCCGCCGACGCGGCCGAATTCTACCGGGATTGCCTCGCCGATCTTCTTCCTGAGACGCGCACGAAGCTGCTGCCGCCGGTCGAGGGCGGCGCGGCGCGCCAGGACTCCGTCCGCGCCGGCCTCGAAGCGCTGGCCGCGCTGGCCCCGCCCGACATCGTCCTCGTGCACGATGCGGCCCGGCCGCACGTGGATCTCGACCTGATCGACCGCGCGATCGCGGCCGGCCGCGACCACGGCGCGGCGGTGCCGGGCGTTCCCGTCAGCGACACGATCAAGCGCGTCGAGGCGCAGGCGCCCGGCATCGGCCGCGTGCGCGAGACGCCGGCCCGCGAGCACCTGCGCGCCGTGCAGACCCCGCAGGCCTTCGCCTTCTACGCCCTCCTCGATGCCCACCGCGCGGCCGCCGCCGAGAACCGCCACGGCTTCACCGACGACGGGGCGCTCGCCGAGTGGGCGGGCTTGACGGTCGTGGTGTTCGACGGCGATCCCTGCAACCGCAAGATCACGCAAGCCGCCGACCTGATCGACGCCGACCGGGCCTTCGCCGGCCGGGAGAGGGAGCCCGCCATGACCGCCACCGTGACCCGCCTCGGCACCGGCTTCGACGTGCATGCCTTCACCGAGGGCGACCACGTCTGGCTGGGCGGCGTGAAGATCCCCGCCGAGCGCGGCGTGCTCGCGCATTCGGACGGCGACGTGGCGCTGCACGCGCTCACCGACGCGCTCCTCGGCGCCATCGCCGACGGCGACATCGGCACCCACTTCCCGCCCTCCGACCCGCAGTGGCGCGGCGCCTCCTCCGACCGGTTCCTGGCGCATGCCTGCAAGCTGGTGCGGGCGCGGGGCGGGCGCATCGATCACCTCGACGTCACCGTGCTCGCGGAAAGCCCGCGCATCGGTCCCCACCGCGAAGCGATCCGGGCGCGCATCGCCGAGATCTGCGGCGTGCCGCTGACGGCCGTGTCGATCAAGGCAACCACCACGGAGAAGCTCGGCTTCGTCGGCCGCGCCGAGGGGCTGGCCGCCCAGGCCGCCGCCACCGTGCGCCTGCCGGAGGAACCCGAGGCGCCGGTCGACGACCAGGCCGAGACGGCCATGCGCCGGAGCTGATGGTCGATCGTTCGATCCTGCCGCCCGGACGTCGGCTGCCGAGGATACCGCACGAGCGGTCGCAACGACGTGGCCGTCGTGACTCAATTGAAATCAGGCGCCGAACCGGCCCCGGAGACCTGCGATGATCGATGATGCTGCTCTCCTTGCCCGCGCCGCAGCCCTGGTGGCACGCTGCGTGGGGGCGGGCCTGACGATCGCGACGGCGGAGTCCTGCACCGGCGGGCTCGTGGCCGGCCTCCTCACTGCGGTGCCGGGGTCCTCGGCGGTGCTCGATCGCGGCTTCGTCACCTACTCGAACGCGGCCAAGTCCGAGATGCTCGGCGTTCCCCCCGAGTTGATCGCCGCGCACGGCGCGGTGAGCGAGCCGGTCGCCCGCGCGATGGCCGAGGGCGCCCGCGCCGCCGCCCGGACCGAGGCCGCGGTGGCGATCACGGGCGTCGCAGGCCCCGGTGGCGGCAGCGCCGAAAAGCCCGTAGGCCTCGTGCATTTCGGGCTGGCGACGCGGGGCGCCGTGGGCCACCTGGAGCGGCGCTACGGCGACCTCGGGCGCGGCGAGATCCGGCGCCGCGCGGTGGCGGACGCCCTCGGCCTCCTGGAGGGCGCCTGCGATCCGTGACGGGGCGGGATCGCTTCGACATCGGCCAAGTCGCGCGCCGCCGACGCCTCAGCGCGCGGGGAGCGGCGCGGAGCGTTCGGTGCCGTAGACCCGGTCGGCACGGGCTTCGAACGCATCGGTGAACTTCCGGAAGGCACGATCGAACATCTTGCCCATCAGCAGGCCGAGCGCGAAGCTCTTGAACTCGTAGGTGATGAAGAAGTCGACCTCGCAGCCGCCGTCCCGGCCGGGCTTGAACGCCCAGCGGTTCTCGAGGTGGCGGAACGGGCCGTCGATGTACTCGGCCACGATCGTCAGGGCGGCCCGGTCCAGGCTGACGCGGGTGGTGAAGCGCTCGCGGATCGCCTTGTAGCCGACCCCCATCTCGGCGACGAGCACCTCGGCGCCCTCTCCCCGCCCGGCCCCCAAGTCCGGCTGGCGACGGATCACGCGCAGCGATTCGCAGAGCGGCAGGAACTCGGGGTAGCGCTCGACGTCGGCGACGAGGTCGTACATCTGCTGCGGCGCGTGGCGCACCGCGCGGGTGATCCGGAAGGACGGCATCGACGACTCAGGCTGAGAGGGGCTGGGCTGGCGCGAGGCGGGCGCGGCGCGCGGCCCGCAACCGGGCGAAATCCTCGCCCGCGTGGTGCGACGACCGGGTGAGCGGCGTCGCGGACACCAGCAGGAACCCCTTGGCGTAGGCCGTGGTCTCGAACGCCTTGAACTCGTCCGGCGGCACGAAGCGCACCACCGGGTGGTGCTTCTTCGTCGGCTGGAGGTACTGGCCGACGGTGAGGAAGTCGACGTCGGCCGAGCGCAGGTCGTCCATCAACTGCACGACCGCGTTGCGCTCCTCCCCTAAGCCCACCATGATGCCGGACTTGGTGAAGATGCCCGCGTCGAGTTCCTTCACGCGCTGCAGCAGCCGCACCGAGTGGAAGTAGCGCGCGCCCGGCCGCACCGTGAGGTAGTTGCCGGGCACCGTCTCGAGGTTGTGGTTGAACACGTCGGGCCGCGCCGCGACCACGGTTTCGAGGGCGCCGTCCTTGCGCAGGAAGTCGGGCGTCAGGATCTCGATGGTCGTCGCCGGGCTCAGCGTGCGAATCGCTGCGATGGTGCGGGCAAAATGCTCGGCGCCCCCGTCGGCGAGATCGTCGCGGTCGACCGACGTGATGACGACGTGGTGCAGGCCGAGCTTGGCCACCGCGTCGGCGATCTTCTCCGGCTCGTCGGCGTCCAGCGCCCCCGGCATCCCGGTGCGGACGTTGCAGAAGGCGCAGGCCCGCGTGCAGGTGTCGCCCATGATCATGAAGGTGGCGTGGCGCTTCTCCCAGCACTCGCCGATGTTGGGGCAGCCCGCCTCCTCGCAGACCGTGACCAGCCCGTGCTCGCGCACGATCTTCCGGGTCTCGGCCCAGGCGGGGGAGCCCGGCGCCTTGACGCGAATCCAGTCGGGCTTGCGCGCCTGAACCGCCTGGTCCGGCCGGTGCGCCTTCTCCGGATGGCGCACGCGCGCCGGCAGCGGCGGCCGGGGATCGTTCTTCAGGAGATCGAGGACGACGGCCATGCCACACCGCGAGCGACGACACCCGCGGCGCGGACATCGGGGAGTCCGTTCGACTTAAGACCTCCGGCGCGCGGCCGCAAACCGGCGCGACCGCGGGTCCCCCGCGTCCGGGGCACATGACGGACCGGTTCCTCGGGCCGATCCGGGAACGCGGCAGAGCGACGGGATGGCGGTGGAGGGCCCCGGCACCAGCGCCGGGCCGGCCGATGTCGGGATCAAGCCGGCCGGCTCCGCTGCGGACGCGGAGGCCCGCGCGAAGCTCAGCCCCGCTCCCTCAGAAGTAGCGCGCGGGACGACGGCCGTCGGGCAAGGCGAAGCCTGACCGCCGTCAGCCGCCCCGACGGGTCGGCGTCAGTTCGGATACCCGGCAGATGTCGTGGGCGGCCTCGGCGAGGACCGTCTGCGCGGCGGCGATCTCCGGCTCCGCGCCGGCCGGGGATGTGGGCTCCGCCGCCGCGGCGTAGGCCATCGGGGTCGGCGCCGAATCGACCGCGCCCGCCTTCCGCTTCTCGTAGAAGGCGTTGCCGCCGGCCACCGCCACGTAGTGCATGTTGTCGTAGGGGTAGCGCCGCCCGGCGGTGTGGAAGTACATCGCCCGGCCGACCTTCGCGTGGCGCTCGCCCGCGAGCACCGCGTCGGCGGCGTCGGCGACCTTCTGGAGGTCCTTGTCCGCCATCGGCTTGGTCAGCACGCCGGCCGCGAACTGCCCGGGCCGGCCGACCACGGCGCAGATGCCGCCGTTGGGAAAGGCGGCAGCCTCCAGCCGGTTCATCACCACCGTGCCGACCGCGAGCAATCCCTCGGGATCGCTGCGGTTGGATTCGAAGTACATCGCCCGGCCGAGGCAGTCGCGCTCGGCCTCCGTCGCGGCCACGGGCTTGGCGGCGCGCGTCGAGCCGGTGACGAGGTCGGTGTTCGCGCGGGTGGTGCAGGCGGCAAGTCCCGAAACCGCCAGGATCAGGCCGAGGCGGGACGCCGTGCGCATCGCGAGAACACCCTGCATGCCGTCTCGAGCTCCCTGCCGCGGGCACCGTCGACCCGCGGTGACTGATTCTCAAGCTTGAGGGCAAATCGGCTGAATCTGTGGCGCCGTCGGGATCACGGCCGGCGTGCAGGCGCGTGCTGCTGGCTTGATTGCGCCGCCTCGACCCCTTGCCCCGCCTCGCGCAGCATCTCCTGGGCGACCGCGCGGAACGCGCCGGTCGGCACGGCGATCGAGGGCGCAGCCCCGTCCTCCCGCGGATTGCTGGCCACGAGGACGCCGATCACCGCCGGCCGGTCGTTCTCGACCTGGAGCAGGGCCGAGCCGGATTCGCCCGGCACCGCCCGGCAGTCGTGCAGCAGCAGCCGCGTCGGGCCGAGCTGGGCGCTGCAATGCCCCTGCGTGCTCATCGTCTGCGGCCGCAGGCGGCTGTAGCCCGCCCGCCGGATCTCGCGCCGGAGGGGATCGCCGTCCGGCGCGCGGTCCTCCAGGGCCAGGGGCTCCACGGGGATCGGCTGCGCGAGCGCGACCAGCGCCCAGTCGCCCTGCATGTTCGGCTGTGCGGTGCCGTAGGCGTAGGCGTAGTCCGGCGGCTTGCGGTACCCGGTCGCCAGGGTATGGGCGCGGTACGCGCCCTGCCGGTAGCCCGCCACGAAGTGGACCTGCGCCGGGTTCACCCAGCGCTTGCGGGGCACGTCCCACAGGCAGTGCGCCGCGGTCAGCGCGAGCCGTGGCCCGATCAGGGTCGCGGTGCAGGCTTGCAGGCGGTTGGCGCCGAGCACGACGTTGAGCTTGCCGATGGCCGTGTAGGGCCACGCGTCGGCATCGAACGCGATGTCCTCCGCGCCCGCCGCCGCGGCGGACAGGAGGCCGAGCCCCGCAAGCAGGACCGCGCGCAACCGCTCAGGTCCCGACGTGCCGGGCGAAGGCCGCAAGGTCGACGTTGCCGCCGCTGATCACCACGCCGACGCGCTTGCCCCGCGCCGCGATGCGGCCGTGCAGCAGGGCGGCCGCTGCGAGGCATCCGGTCGGCTCGACCACGAGCTTCATCCGCTCGGCGAAGAACCGCATCGTCGCGACGAGCTCGCCGTCCGACACCGTGACGATGTCGGCGACGCGCTCGCGGATGATCGGGAAGGTGAGCGCGCCGAGGAAGGTGGTCTGCGCCCCGTCGGCGATGGTCCGCGGCACGGGGATCGTGACGATCCGCCCCGCGCGGAACGAGCGCTGGCCGTCGTCGCCGGCCTCGGGCTCGACGCCGATCACCGCGCAGCCGGGCGAACGCTCGGCCGCCGCCAGGGCGCAGCCGGAGATCAGGCCGCCGCCGCCGAGGCAGACGACGAGCATGTCGAGGGGGCCGGTGTCTTCGATCAGTTCGAGGGCCGCCGTCCCCTGCCCCGCGATCACGTCCGGGTGGTCGTAGGGCGGGATCAGGGTGAGCCCCCGCGCCTCGGCGATCTCGCGGCCGAGGGCGACGCGGTCCTGGGTGTAGCGGTCGAAGCGCACCACCTCGGCGCCGTAGCCCTCGGTGGCCGCGACCTTCATCGCCGGCGCGTCGAGCGGCATGACGATGGTCGCCGGCACGGCGAGCAGCCGGGCGGCCAGCGCCATCGCCTGGGCGTGGTTGCCCGACGAGTAGGCCAGCACCCCGCGGGCCCGCGCGTCGGCGGGCAGCGCCGCGATCGCGTTGTAGGCGCCGCGGAACTTGAAGGCGCCGGCCCGCTGGAGGTTCTCCGCCTTGAAGAACAGGCGCGCGCCGGTCTGCGCGTCGGCCGTGCGCGAGGTCAGCACCGGGGTCCGGTGCGCGACGCCCGCGAGGCGCTCGGCGGCGCGCGCGACATCGGCGAAGGTTGGCGAACGGGAGGGGCGGCTCGGTTCGGTCATGGCAGGCTCGCTCGGCCACCGCCCGGCCCGCGCCCGATGCGCGATCCTCCGGCGATGCAGCCTCACCCTCATACCCGCCGCCGCGCCGTTCGTGCAGCCCGCCCGGTGCATCGGAGCCAATCGCGCGCTCGCCGATTGTCAGGGATCGGCGGAACAGGCGGGAACACCATGCGGACAGGAACCAAGATCGGGCTCGGGGCGCTGGCCGCCGTGCTCCTGGGCGGGGCCGCCTTCGTGCGCTTCATCGTCTACCCGGAGCAGGCGAGCCTCGACTTCGCGGCTGGCACCGGCGCGAGCCCGACCCTGCCCGAGCCGAACCCGACGCTGATGCCGACCGTCAACATCGCCCGCGTCGCCGGCTGGGCGCAGGGGGCCAAGCCCAAGGCGGCGCAGGGGCTGTCGGTGGCTGCCTTCGCGCAGGGGCTAACGCATCCGCGCTGGGTCCACGTGCTGCCGAACGGCGACGTGCTGGTGGCCGAGAGCAACACCCCGCCGTCCGGCGACAAGTCCACCAGCGTGGCGGACTGGGTCGCGGACCGGGTGAAGGGGATGGCGGGCGCGGGCGTGAAGAGCCCCAACCGGATCGTGCTCCTGCGCGACACCGACGGCGACGGCGTAGCCGATCTGCGCACCGTGTTCCTGAAGGACCTGTACTCGCCCTTCGGCATGGCGCTCGTCGGCGGCGACCTCTACGTCGGCAACGCCAACGCCCTGGTGCGCGTGCCCTACGAGACCGGTCAGACCGAGATCACGGCCGTGCCGGAGAAGGTCGTCGACCTGCCGTCGGGCATCAACCATCACTGGACCAAGAACGTGATCGCGAGCCCGGACGGCACGAAGCTGTTCGTCACGGTGGGCTCGAACAGCAACGTGGGCGAGAACGGGCTCGACGCCGAGAAGGGCCGCGCCGCGATCTACGAGCTCGACCGGGCGAGCGGCGCGTTGCGCGCCTACGCCACCGGCCTGCGCAACCCCAACGGCCTCGGCTTCGAGCCGGTGACGGGCGCGCTCTGGACCGCGGTCAACGAGCGCGACGAGATCGGCAGCGACCTCGTGCCCGACTACGTCACGTCGGTGAAGGAGGGCGGCTTCTACGGCTGGCCCTACAGCTACTACGGGAGCCACGTCGACGCGCGCGTCAGCCCGCAGCGGCCGGACCTCGTGGCGACGGCGATCGTGCCGGACTACGCGCTCGGCACCCACACGGCGTCCCTCGGGATCGCGTTCTCGCAGGGCTCGACCCTGCCGCCGGCCTGGAAGAGCGGCCTGTTCGTCGCCCAGCACGGCTCGTGGAACCGCCGCCCGAAGAGCGGCTACGAAGTGCTCTACGTGCCGTTCGCCGACGGAAAACCCGCGGGCAAGCCGGTCGATGCGCTCACCGGCTTCCTCGATGCCGACGAGCGGGCGCAGGGACGCCCGGTCGGCGTGGCGATCGACAAGACCGGCGCGCTGCTGGTCTCCGACGACGTCGGCAACGCGATCTGGCGGGTGACCGGAGCGGCGGCTTCGCAGTGAGGCAGCGGGCGGGATCGGGCGCGGCGCAGCGCCCGTTCCCGGAGCGTGAGAAGCTCCTTCGCCGAACGCGATGCACCCTCCGCATGCTCGTGCGAGCGCTATGCTTCAGATCCCCGCGTACCAGCTGAATCCAGCTCGGAGAGCATGCCGCCGCGGCCCTGGCCGGGGTCGTCCACGCGGGCGACCGCCTCGATCAAGGTGACGTACTTCAGCGACTTGTAGCCGAGTGGGCGCTCGACCCGGAGCCGCACCGGCGCCCCGTGGTCGATCGGCAAGGCCCCGCTGTTCATGCCGTAGGCGAGGATTGTCTGCAGACGGAGGGCGTCGAACAGGTCGTAGGTGTCCCACAAGCCGTCGACGGTGCGGATCACCACGAAGCGCGCCTCGGGCTTGAGCCCGGCCACCGTCAGCACGTGCGCAACCCCGGTCCAGCCGCCGATCGCCGACCAGCCCTGCTCGCAGGCATGGAGCGTGATCTGCGCGCGCCGGCATCGCCCTGAGATCGGCAAGCGAGAACGCGGCCGGCCGCCCGACGAGGCCGCCGACCGGCAGCCGCCAGTCCGAGAAGCCCACAGCCTTCGAGCGGCGGTAGGCGAAGTCGTCCGGCTCGGTGGTGTTGATCGTCGGGAACACCGCCGAGATCGCTTCGGGCGCGAACTCGCGGGCGAGCGGCTGATGCCGCAGCAGGAAGCGCTGGACCGCGAAGTTGAGGGCGTCGCTCACGGCGTGGAGGCCGCCGCGGCTGGGCCCGCCGTCGCCCACGAGGTCGCAGCCGGACGGAGGCCCGCGGCCTCGACGGAGGCTCCGAGGATCAGCTTGCGGCGGCTGATGTCGCTCATCGGTCCGGCTCCGTCCGGCCCCCGGCGATCATCCCGCGCATCAGGGCGATGGGACCGTTGGCCCGCACCTGCCGGATATGCACGGCGAGGAACAGGATCAGCAGGGTTGCGGCAAAGAAGTGGATCGTGCGGGCCGATTGCCGGCCGCCGAACAGGGTGAACAGGTCGGGGAGCGCCGCCGTCGATCCAGTGCGTCGCGCGCACCCAGGGCGCGCGGCGGATCGGTGCCGTGCCCGCCCCGCTCATCGTCGGTCGCCCGCGTTCACGGCGAGGCGATCGCTTAGCCGGCTACAGGGAGCCGGCCCTCGAAGCTTCGGACCCGCAGCATCGCTGTCCCCGTCATCGCGGCCCTCTCAACCCCTTCGACCCTCGCGCTTGCCGACGAAATCGCCGACGTGATAGCGCGTTCGTTCATCATCCACACAGGTCTGGCGTGCGACAGCCCCGGGCGGCCTCCGCTTCGAATGAGCTTCCGTGAAGATCGCCCTCCTCGCCCACCTGAAGTTCCCGATCACGCAGCCCTATCCGGGCGGCCTGGAGATGCACACGCACCTGCTCGCCGGCGCCCTGCGACGGCGCGGCCACGACGTGACGCTGTTCGCCTCGGAAGGCTCCGACCCGGCGCTGGCGCCGATCCTGGTCTGCCCGCCGACCGGTGACGGTCTCGGCGATTCGCTCCGGCACGACGCGATCGAGCGGGCCGAGCGGGCGGCCTATGCCAGGATCATGGACGCGGTGATGCGGGGCAACTTCGACCTCGTCCACAACAACAGCCTGCACGACCTGCCCCTGCGCAGGAGCGGGGACCTCGCCGTCCCGATGGTGACGGCCCTGCACACGCCGCCGTTCGAATCCCTCGAAGCCGGCGTGCGGGCGGCAGCCGCCACGATGGCCTTCGCCGTGGTCTCGAACAGCCTGGCCGAGGCGTGGCGCGACATCGTTCCCGATCCCGTGACGATCGGCAACGGCGTGGAGTTGTCCGTCTTCGTCTACCGGGCCGCGGCGGACCCTGCCGGCTACGTGTTCTGGTCCGGTCGGATCGTCCCGGAGAAGGGGCTGCACCTCGCCATCGACGCGGCGCGCGCCGCCGGCCTGCCCCTGCGTTTCGCCGGCCCGCGGCCCGATCCGGCCTACTGGGCGGAGCGGATCGCCCCACGGCTCGGGCCCCACCTCACCGATCTCGGGCACCTCGCGCACACGGACCTCGCGGTCCATCTCGGCGGCGCGCGTGCAGCCCTCGTCACCCCCTGCTGGGAGGAGCCTTTCGGTCTCGTCGTCGCCGAGGCGCTCGCCTGCGGCACGCCGGTCGCCGGCTTCGGCCGCGGCGCCCTGCCCGACATCCTCGACGCCACCTGCGGCGCGCTCGGCCGCCCCGACGACGTGGATAGCCTCGCCGCGGCGATCGCGCGGGCGGTACGCCTCGACCGGCGCGCCTGCCGGGACCGGGCCGAGGCCCTGTTCGACGCCGAGGCGATGACGGCGGGCTACCTCGCCCTCTACGACGAGGCGATGGCCGCGCACCACCGGCTTCGGTCCATCGCCGCGCCGCGGCTCAGGCGGGTGGGCGGAGCGTCGGCTTGACCGTGGGGCCGGCGGTCGTGTGCGTGCCGGCGCGCGACGAAGTCCGGCGCCTGCCGCGCCTGATCCGCTCCCTCGGCCGCCAGGACGGACCCTGCGGACGCGAACCGCTCCGCGTCGTCATCGTCGCCAACAACTGCACGGACGGCACCATTGACGCCGTGCGGGCGATGGAGGCCGCGGGCGAGACCGGAACGCTCGCGATCCGGCTGATCGAGGCGGATCTGGCGCCGGCGCAGGCCCACGCCGGCACCGCCCGCCGCATGGCCCTCGACGCGGGCTCCGCTTGGCTCGAAGCGGAGGGCTTCCCGGACGGCACCCTCCTCACCACCGACGCCGATGCCCGGGTGCCGCGAAGCTGGATCGCGGCGAACCTGCGTGCGCTCGCTGGCGCGGAGATCGTCGGCGGCCGCCTCGTGCTCGACCCGGAAGACGCGCCCGACGCTGTGCTCGCCGACCTGCACGCGCGGATCGAGCGCTACTGGACCTGCGTGAGGGCTGTCGAGGACGCGCTCGATCCGCCGCCGCACGATCCGGCGCCGCGCCACGGCGACCATACCGGAGCGAGCCTCGCGCTCACGGCCTCGCTCTATCGCCGCGTCGGCGGCCTGCCGCCCCTGCCCCGCGGCGAGGACAACGCCCTGGTCGCCCGGGTAAGGCGGGCGGGAGGGCGCCTGCGTCACTGCCCCGACGTATCGGTCCTGGTCTCGGACCGCGCGGCCGGCCGCGCCGACGGCGGGATGGCGGCCGAGATGCTCCGCCGGGAGGCGGCGGCGCGCGCCGCCCTGCCCTACCGCCTTCCGGTGCCCGGCCACTGGCAGGCGCTGATCGCCCGCCGCGCGGCGCTCCGCCGGGCCTGGACGGGAACGGCCGGCCGCGAGCGCCGCGCGGCGCTGCTGGCCTTCGGCCTGACGGAGGCCGACCTGATCGCGATTGAGCCGGACGCCTGCGCGAACGACATCGCCTTCGTCGAGCGGGCGGCCCCGCGCCTCGAGGCCGCCGACGGACCGGCCCCGGAGATGGACCTGGACGCGGCGCTCGCGGCCTTCGACGCCCTGCTCCCCGGGCTCGGCCGCGGGCAGGCGGCGTGACCCGGCCGGTGGGCTACTACGTCCACCACCAGGGTGCCGGCCACTGGGAGCGGGCGTGCCGGATCGCGCGGGCGCTGCCGCGGCCCTGCACCCTGATCGGGACCCTCTCGGGCCTCGACCGCACCCAGGCTCCTGGGCCCGTCCTCGATCTGCCCGACGACCGCCTGCCCGCCACCGGGTTCGCGGGCCGCGACGGCGAGAGCGGGCGGCCCGAGGCCTTCCACTACGCCCCGCTCGGACTGCCGGGCCTCCGCCACCGGATGGCGGCGCTGGCCGTCTGGATCGCCGAGGCCGATCCCGCGCTGATCGTCGTCGACGTCTCGGTGGAGGTCGCGCTGTTTGCACGCCTCATGTCGGTGCCGGTCCTGATGGTCCGCTTGGCCGGCACCCGCACCGACCCGCCCCATCTCGAAGCCTTCCGCAGCGCCACGCGCCTGATCGCCCCGTTCCCGCGGGTGCTGGAGGGCGAGACGATCCCGGCCTGGGTGCGGGAGAAGACCCTCTACGCCGGCTTCCTCGGCGCCGCGGCCAGCGCGGCGCGCGACCCGGACCCGGCCGGCCCGATCGTCGCGGTGTTCGGCCGCGGCGGCGCCGGCGGCCATCGCGAACACCTCGCCGCGGCGGCCGGCGCCGTGCCGGAGCGCGATTGGCACGTCCTCGGGCCGATCCATGGCGAGACCGCGCGGGCGCCCCCCGCGAACCTCCACCTGCACGGCTGGGTCGCGGAGATCGAGCCGTTCCTCGCTCGGAGCGCCCTGGTGGTGGGGGGCGCCGGCGACGGGGTGGTGGCCGCGGTGGCGGCGGCCGGCCGACGCTTCGTCTGCCTGCCCGAGCCGCGGGCCTTCGGCGAGCAGACCGAGAAGGCCGCAGCCCTCGAACGGCTCGGCGCCGCGGTCGTGCGCACCGCCTGGCCCGCGGCCGAGGACTGGCCGGCGCTGATCCGCGCGGGTTTCGCCCTCGACCCGGCGGCCATCTCCACCCTGCACGATCCGGACGCGGTGCCGCGGCTCGCCGCCGCGATCGAGGCGATCGCCCGGGGCATCGAGGCGCGGGCGCCGTCCGGCCTTTGACGCGTCCTCCAGGTGGCGGACCCCCGTCCGTGGATGTGAGCCGCCTAGAACGGCCGCTCCGGCGGCACCTGCGCGGCGGCGATCTCGGCCTCGGTCGGTGGCCGCAGCACGATGAGGCCGTCGCGCCGGTCATGCTCCAGAAGCGCGAGGGCGGCGAAGGCGTCGAGCCAGCCGGCCATCGGCCAGACGCCGTGGCGCGCCTGGAATCGACGGGCGTTGGCGACGATGTCGGAAAAATGCTGGAGCGGCGGGTCGCAGGCGCGGTGGTGCTGATGCCACGCGTGCATCCCACCCGCGAACAGCACCGGCACACCGATTGCTGCCGCGCGGAAGGCAAGGTCGGTGTCCTCGGCGCCGTAGCCGTCGAACCCTTCGTCGAAGCCGCCGATGCGGTCGTAGGTGGCGGCCCGCACCGCGAAGGCCAACGACCAGAACAGGCCCGGTTGCGGGGCCGGGATCACGCCGGATCGCGGGAAGGTTCGGGCCGGATGGCGCAGCCCGAGCCGATCGAGCTGCGCCTCGGTCCACCCATCCGCGACCGCGCCCTGCGGCAGGTAGCGGATTTCGCAGCAGATCAGCGCGTCGTGCTCCGCGATCGCGGCGGCGAGGCCCGCCACGAGACCGGCGGAGGGGATGCAGTCGACGTCGAGGAACACGAGGGCGTCGCCGGTCGCCGCACGACGCCCGGCGTTGCGGGCGGCGGCAAGCGGCAGGCCGCGGCTGCGCAGGTGCGTGCGCCGGACGGGGAAACCGAGGGCCGGCGGCGGCGCCTCGTCCCCGCCCATCTCGACGACGACCGCCTCCGCGGGCGGTGCGCCGCGGGCGAGGCCTTCGAGCAGGCGCGCGAGGTGATGCCCGCGGCCCTTGTTGAGGGTGACGACGCTGACGCTCACGGGTCGGCGGCACGCGCGCGCAGCACGTCGATGCGGTAGTCCTGCGTCCGCACCTGATGGAACGGGCGGGCAAAGCCGGCCGCAGCGATGAAGGCGTCCGCCGCGTCCTCGCCGGAGAGGGGATAGTCGGTTCCGCCGAGCCAGTGCACCAGCACCACGTCGCCGCCCGGCTCGATCGCGGACGCCACGCGGGCGGCGATGCGGAGGAGGTCGGCCCGCGAGAAGAAGTAGAGGAGCTCCGAGAGCAGGATCAGATCGAAGCGGCCGTCGGGCCAGGAATCCGGGATCGCGCAGGCCTCGAAGCGCACCCACGGCTGGTCGGCGCAGCGCGCCCGCGCGGCATCGAGCGCCACCGGCACCACGTCGAGGCCGATGAGCGCGTCGCAGCGCAGGGCGAGGCTCCGCGACAGCACCCCGGCGGAGCAGCCGACCTCGAGGGCCGAGGCGTAGCGCGCGCGCGGCAGGCTGGCCAGCGTTGCCGCGTACTTGCCGGATTCGTACGCGCTGGTCGCGAAGCCCCAGGGATCGGAATCCTCGCCGTACAGCCCCACGAAGTAGTCCGGCGGCAACGAGGTCTGGGGACGGTTCATTCCGGCAGCTCGATGAACCATTCGTGCGGTCCGCACAGGCGCTCCACCATCGCCTCCGGCAGGCGGAAGCCCTCGGGGTCGTCCGCGATCAGGCCCGTGGTCTGGGAGGCGTGGGCGGCCACCGCGCGGCGCTTGGCGGCCCGATGCGGTTCGATGTCGAGGCGGAAGCCCCGCGGCGCCGGCCCGACCTCGCGCTCCGGCGGCAGGGTCCAGCCCCAGACCGGGTAGGCGAAGGCGCGCATGGCCGGCCTCCTCGGGCGGGCGAGATCGACGATGGCCGCCGCCGCGGCGTGATCGCAGTGGGGATCGTGGCGCCACGTCACGAACACCGCCCCGGCGTCGCAATCCTGCGCGGCCGCGGCGATCCGGTCGGCGGCGGACCGGGCCTCCGGCCCCGCACGCGGCACGTGCGCGTCGGGCAGCCCCAGGAACGTTACGTGCCCGGGCACGAGGCCGAGCGCGGCCACCGCGCGCAGGGTCTCGTCCTGGCGCAACGCCCGCAGGCGCTCCCGCGGATACAGCCGGGAGTTCGGATGCGAGCCGCAGCCGTCGCTGACGACGACGAGGCGGACGGCGTCACCGCGGCGGCAGGCTTCGGCAATCAGGCCGCCGCAGCCGAGGCTCTCGTCGTCGGGGTGGGGTGCGACCACGACGAGGCCGCGCCCGCCGGTCATCGCGGTCAGCCCGGCGACCGGCAGGGTGTGCAGGAGCGGGAGGAAGGCGTCGGCACGCATCGTCTCAGGTCGTCTCTGGGTCCGGCCAGAGGGCGTGAATCGGAACGTCGGCATCGAGCACGTGAGCCCCGGCGCCGGCAAGCGCCGCGTCGGGCCCCGGCTGACGCAAGTATGTCGCCAGGTCGCGCACCGGCCGCTCCAGGGGATGGTCTTCGAGGAAGCCCGCGAGCCCGACCGAGCGCTGGGCCAGTTCGATCACGTCGAGCCCGGCCCGCTCGACCGCGCCGCGGGCGAGGTTCACGTAGGCGATCACGCTCTCGGGATCGACGGACTCCGCGGTCGCGAACCGGGCCGCGCGCTCCACGAAGAGCCGCGCGGTCTCCGCGGCGGTCGCGGCGCGCCCGAGCCGGGCGCGCTGGTGCGGATCGCCGCCGCGGCCGGTCGCCAGGAGGTGGTCCCGATGCGCGCCGAGCACGGCCTCGATGCCTCCGCACTGGACGGCAAGGAAGCGCCACGCCCCACCACTGAAGAAGGGCTGGCGACCGTAGTCGTCGGCCGCGCCGATCCGCTCGCCGGGACCGATCCGGATGCCCGAGAAATCGACAGTCCCGGTCGCGGTGGCGCGCATGCCCTGAATCCGCCAGCCGGAGAGATCCGTGCGCGCGTCGGGGTCCAGGGGCACCACCAGCATCTGGCGCTTGCCGTCCGGCAACCGGGCCGTCACCAGGGGCCGGGTCACGTGGCCGGCGCCCGACGCGTAGGACTTCGCACCGGTCAGCAGAGGCCCTTCCGCGTCCGCGCCGAGCGCGAGGCCGCCCGGCTCCGGCTCTGTGTTCCACACCCCGAACAGGTGCCCCGCGTGCGCATCCGCCGAGAAGCGGGCGCGGACCGTGTCGCTGCCGTAGCGCAGGATCAGGGCCAGGGCATTGACGTGCCCCTCGTAGACCCGGCCGACCGCGAGGTTCGCCCGACCGATCCCGCGAAGGACGTCGCGCAGGGTTGCGGCGCGCCCCGGCTCGCACAGACCGGCGCCGCCGAGGGCCTCCGGCAAGGGCGCGGCGAGCAGCCCGGCCGCGCGCAGGCCCGCGATCGCCTCGCTCGGGAAGCTCCCCTGTCGGTCGGGCGCCGGGGCGTGCGCGACCGCCGAGGTTGCGGCCTCGACGACGTGCGCGAGCCGCTGCGCGAGCGTGGCGCGTTCAATGTGGATCGTCATGGTCCGATGGAAGATGGCGCACGCGTGCGAATCGACCATGCACGGATGTGAAATCCGCGCAGCATTTCGGCCATTCCGTTCGATCCGCCGGAAGGCTTGACCGCCGCGCCAGCATGATCCTTGCTCGGCGCTTGACCCGGCCGGCAGACGAGAGGCCCCCGTGCTCCTGACCCCCCGCGAGAAAGACAAGCTCCTCGTCGCCATGGCCGCGCAGGTCGCGCGCAATCGCCTGGGGCGCGGGGTGAAGCTCAACCACCCGGAGGCGATCGCGCTCATCACCGACTTCGTGGTCGAGGGCGCCCGCGACGGGCGCTCGGTGGCCGAGCTGATGCAGGCCGGCGCCAACGTTCTCACCGCCGATCAGGTGATGCCGGGGATCGGCGAGATGATCCACGACATCCAGGTCGAGGCGACGTTTCCCGACGGCACCAAGCTCGTCACGGTGCATCACCCGATCCGCGGCGCACCCTCCCCCGACGTTCCGGGCGCGGTCACGACGCTGCCGGGCGAGATCGTGTTCAACGCCGGCGCCGAGCGCACGGTGATCGAAGTCGCCAACACCGGCGACCGGCCGATTCAGGTGGGCTCGCACTACCACTTCTACGAGGTCAACCCAGGGCTGGCGTTCGATCGCGAGAAGGCGCGCGGCCGGCGCCTCGACATCGCGCCGGGCACGGCGGTGCGCTTCGAGCCGGGCTCGACGCGGGAGGTCGTGCTGGTGCCGCTCTCGGGCGGGCGGACGGTGTACGGGTTCCGCGGCGACGTGATGGGGGCGCTGTGACGCCGTCCTGCCCGCCCCCCGCGGCGGTCCCGCCGCAGTCAGGCCTCCAACTCGGGCAGGCCCAGACCTTCGACCGACCAACGCATGCCGAACAGGTCGCGCACGGCATCCACCTTCAAGTCGCTCGCGGCCGCCCGCGTGGCGAGCATCTGAAGCGCGATGCTCGGGTCCTTGCCGTCGTAGGCCGTGAACACCGCCTGGGTCAGGCGCTTGTCGAAACGCTGCATCGTCAGCGCCGCGAAGTCCTTGCGCGCGAGGGAGCGGTTCTCGTCGACGAAGGCGCGGATCTCGCGGGCGCGGGCTGCGAGGGCCGCATTGACCGTGCCCTGGTAGTCGAGGACGCGGGCCGCGATATCGGGCGGAAGGATCGCCACCACGTCGTCGACCGCGCCGGTGGCGACCCAGGCGAGCACGTTCTTCTCGAACTGGACGCCCGCCAGCGCCTTGTGGCGCAGGACGTAGCCGTCGGTCTTCAGCTTCAGGCGATGGCCGTCGTCGAAGCAGACGACGTAACCTTCGATGCCGGCCTCCTGCCGCGCGCGGGCGACGAAACGCTTCGGGTCGGCGATGCGTCCGGCGACCGTGACGGCCCGAACGCCGAAGCGCTCCGCCAACCGCACCAGGTCCGCCTGCGGCAGGTACGTGCCCGACACCATGGCGCGGGCGGCCAGCAGCGTGAGGGCCGGCGTGTCGTAGGCGACGACGATCCGGTTGCCCGGGGAGGTGAACTCGAAGATCGGCGTGATGCCGCCCGCCAACAGATGCCGGGACAGGCCGAGGACGCCCTCGTCGGCATGGGTCTGCGCGAGGGCGGCCTGCACGGTCGCGCCCATCCGCGTCATGAACACCAGGGTGCTGTCGAGCAGGACCGGATGCACCATCGATCCGTCGAGCTTGTCGAGGATGCAATGCGGCGCCGACCAGTCGATGTCCTCGATCCGTTCGCGCTCGCCGAGATTGAAGAATTTGTGGAAGGGGCGGCCTATGATCCGGCCGTCGGCATCGAACTTCAGGCCGCGGCACTCGCGGGACACCGCCGAGCCGAAGGTCTCCGGCACCGCGAAGACGTAATCGATCACGGTACGGGTCCCGCGCCTGGATACGACGAAGCCCTGATCGAAGGAGATATGGGGTGTTACGTCCGAGAGGGATTCAATTCTTGGGAAGATCATGTCCGATTTCTTGTCGATATCGGCCGCGAGGATGCGAGGCATGACAAAGTCGAAGCTTCGCGTGATCGCGTCGGTGTGACATGGGTGTCTCTCCTTGAAGGATCGTCGTCTTACCGGGCCTTCGAAGCGGATGCTCTTGGTCGCCAAGCAAGGGTTTGAGCCTATGCCCGTCTTCGCGGTCCCTGTCGCCTCCGGGAATGCGTTTCGCCCCACGGGCGGCCCGTCATGGTCGGTCTACGGCGTCGAAGGAAAGCTCTGAGCCATGTCCAACATTCCCGCCCCGGCCTCCCTCCCCCGCGCGGCCTATGCCGACATGTTCGGCCCGACGACCGGCGACCGTATCCGGCTCGCCGACACGTCCCTGGAGATCGCGGTCGAGCGCGATCTCACCACCTACGGCGAGGAGGTGAAGTTCGGCGGCGGCAAGGTCATCCGCGACGGGATGGGGCAGAGCCAGGTCACCAACGCCGACGGCGCCGTCGACACCGTCATCACCAACGCGGTGGTGCTCGACCATTGGGGCGTGGTGAAGTGCGACGTCGGCATCGTGAAGGGCCGTATCCACAAGCTCGGCAAGGCCGGCAACCCGGACATCCAGCCGGGCGTCGACATCGTCGTCGGCCCCGGCACCGAGGTGATCGCGGGGGAAGGCAAGATCCTCACGGCCGGCGGCTTCGACAGCCACATCCACTTCATCTGCCCGCAGCAGATCGACGAGGCCCTGTGCTCAGGGATCACCACCATGCTCGGCGGCGGCACGGGCCCGGCGCACGGGACGTTTGCCACCACCTGCACCCCCGGCCCCTGGCACCTTGCCCGGATGATCGAGGCGGCAGACAGCTTCCCGATGAACCTCGCCTTCGCCGGCAAGGGCAACGCCTCGCGCCCCGAATCGCTCGTCGAGATGGTGCGGGCCGGCGCCTGCGCCCTGAAGCTGCACGAGGATTGGGGCACGACGCCCAAGGCCATCGACACCTGCCTCACGGTCGCAGACCTCCACGACGTGCAGGTGATGATCCACACCGACACCCTGAACGAATCCGGCTTCGTCGAGGACACGATCGCGGCGTTTGCCGGCCGCACCATCCACGCCTTCCACACCGAGGGCGCGGGCGGCGGGCACGCGCCCG